>CANQKG010000164.1 GCA_947624425.1 uncultured Clostridia bacterium
CCGTAGTCGCTACGGGACATTCGGGGATGAGCTCGGCTTTCGTTTTCATAAAGCGCCTCCGTTACATCAGAAAGGAATGTTACATTCAAATTATACTGCAGCACGCTTCAAAACGCAATAGCTTCGGACGGGTTCATAAAAAATTGCAATCACTTTTGCCGCCAAATGCCTTAAATACCCAAAAGTTACAAAAAGGTGCGTATCCCCATAAAAAAGTGCGTACTTGTGCGGGGGAAAAATATCCGTACAATGAAAAATACAGGAGGCAAAACGCTCCCTGAATCCATAAAGGAGGGCACGAAAAATGGCACTTTCCAATCTCGCCGGATGGACGGACGACAAGGCGGCTTCCGCCTACGGCGCTGCCGACAAACCTGCGGAAAGTGCCCCAAAAACTGTCCTCAGGGTGCATCGAGCCGGGGACGCCCTTCCGTATCCGGCAGAACCACTGCTTACACTGTGGAAATTGCTTTGCGGTTTGCCCGGTAAAGGCGATAGAAAAGCGAGGATAACATGACACAACAGGAAAGAAGAATTTATTTGATCGGCGAGCTGCTGAAAGAGCAGCCGAAATATCGGGAGATCGAAATCCCCCAAAGCGAACGGGAGCAGAAAACGCTCCTGCGCTCTCTGATGAATATCCGCCCGCCGTATCCCATCGGAGAGGATTTTCTGACGGTGCAGGACGCATATCTAAAAGAGGAAACCGCCCGGAAAGGTGTTACCGATTTATCCGATTTACAGCCGGTTCAGGACGGGCTTTATCTTTGGCAAGGGGACATTACCACGCTCAAATGCGGTGCGATTGTCAACGCCGCCAATTCCGGCATGACCGGCTGCTATGCTCCCTGCCACGGCTGTATCGACAATGCCATTCACACCTATGCCGGGGTGCAGCTTCGGCTTGCCTGCGCCGAGATGATGAAAAAGCAGGGACATGAGGAAGAAACCGGCAGGGCAAAGCTCACGCCCGCTTTCAACCTCCCCTGCGATTCTATTCTCCATACCGTCGGCCCGATCATAACCGGCGGCGTGACCGAAAAAGACCGGGAAATGCTTTCTTCCTGCTACCGTTCCTGTCTGGAGCTGGCGCAGGAAAACGGGATCAAAAGCGTGGCGTTTTGCTGTATTTCCACGGGAGAGTTTCATTTCCCGAACAGCGAGGCCGCGAAAATCGCCGTGGACACGGTGCGCAAATACAAAGGGAACACGGAGGTGATCTTCAATGTTTTCAAAGATACCGATTACAAAATCTACCGGAAGCTGCTCGGATAACCTGAACCGCCTTCGGGAGGCGCTGGACAAGGCGGACGCCGTCGTCATCGGCGCGGGAGCGGGACTTTCCACCTCGGCGGGCTTTACCTATAACGGAGAACGGTTTCGGCGATATTTTGCAGACTTTGAAAAAAAATACGGCTTTCACGATATGTATTCGGGCGGATTTTATCCGTACGCCTCGCCGGAGGAATTTTGGGCGTATTGGAGCCGTTATATTTTCGTTAACCGCTATCTGGATCCGCCGAAGCCGGTCTATGAAAATCTGCTGGTGCTGGTTCGGGATAAGGACTATTTTGTCATCACCACCAACGTGGATCACTGCTTTCAGAAAGCGGGCGTGGATAAAAAGCGGCTTTTCTACACCCAGGGCGATTACGGGCTGTTCCAATGCTCGAAGCCGTGCAGTCAGGAGACCTTCGATAACGAGAATATGATCCGGCAGATGATAGAACAGCAAAAGGATATGCGGATTCCATCCGAGCTGCTGCCCGTCTGCCCTGTCTGCGGAAAGCCGATGACGATGAATCTGCGCTCCGACAACCGTTTTGCAGAGGACAAAGGTTGGCACGAGGCGGCAGAGCGGTACGAAAACTTCCTGCGTACACGAAAAAACGGGCGAATCTTGTTCTTGGAACTCGGCGTCGGGTACAATACGCCGGTCATTATCAAATATCCCTTTTGGCAGATGACCGCGCAGAACAAGGCAGCGACCTATGCTTGTATCAACTACGGCGAGGCGGTCTGTCCGACGGAGATCGAAAAGCAGTCGATCTGTATCGACAGCGATATCGGCCGGGTGTTGCAAGCGCTCTCCTAAAAGGCGCCGCTGCTTGACTTTGCCGTGTGATTCTGTTATCCTAGACTTATACTTTGGGATAAAATAATGCGGAGGATATGCGGCGGTATGGCATATTACAAATTTTGCGAACTGGTTGTGGAAATGGATCCGCAATTTTCCGTGCTTCGGGAACGGAGCAAGCCCTATCTTGTTCCCGACGGACCGGCGGATATCTCCCTGAAACCGGCGCCGGGATATTTGCGCCGTGCGGAGGAAAGCTATCCTCATTTGGAGGCGCAATGGCTCGAATATATGTGGTATGCAACGGCGTTTTATCGGAGATTGCTGCAGTATGACGGGATCATGCTTCACTCTTCCGCCGTGGCGGCGGACGGCCGCGCCTATCTGTTTTCCGCGCCGCCGGGAACGGGGAAATCCACCCATACCTCGGGCTGGCTTCGTATGCTCGGAGACCGCGCCTATATCCTCAATGACGATAAACCGGCTCTCCGGTTTTTTGACAAAACGCTTTTTGCCTGCGGCACGCCCTTTACCGGAACTTCCCCGTTGGGCAGGAATGCCCGCGTGCCGGTCGCCGGGATCTGCATTCTGGAGCGGGGAGAGGAAAACCGCATTCTGCCGCTCACGCCGCAGGAGGCGCTGCCGCGGATCTATACCCAAACCATACACACGCTGGGCGAAAAGCCGATGGAACGGATGCTGACCATATTGGAAAAGGTGCTGTGCGCCGTGCCGCTCTGGCGGCTTTACTGCAATATCAGCGAGGAAGCCTGCCGACTGGCTTATGAAACGATGAGGGAGGGCAAACAATGAAGCTGAAAGAAGGGTTTTTGCTCCGCAATATGCTGGGAATGGGGGTCGTGGTGTCGATCGACGCCGCAACGCCGGTAGAGGGGGTCATCACCCTCAACGATACCGGCATTTTCCTCTGGAAAACAATGGAGCAGGGCGAAACAACGCCCGAGACCTTGGTCAGGGCGCTGACCGCCGAATATGACGTGGACGAGCAAACCGCCGCACGGGATGTGGAAGCGTTTGTCGCAAAAGCGCGGGAGGCGGGGCTTCTTGCGGAATGATCCGGTAGCGGTTTCGGTCGAGGCGGAGGAGCTGTTCCGGCTGATGGACGATGTATTCGCCGAGGGCGGCACGTTCCGGTTCCTGCCCGCCGGCGTCAGTATGCTTCCGACCCTGCGGGAAAAACGGGACAGCGTGCTGTTGTGCAGTCCCGAACGCCGCCCGCCGCAAAAATACGACGTGGTACTCTACCGCAGGGAAAACGGCCGGTTTGTGCTCCACCGGATCATCGGAGCAGACAAAAGCGGCTTTGTCCTTTGCGGGGATCATCAGTATCTGCCGGAGCGGGGTGTGCGGCCCGATCAGATCCGGGGTGTTTTGGTAAGCTTTCGCCGGAACGGGCGGGAG
>CANQKG010000165.1 GCA_947624425.1 uncultured Clostridia bacterium
TCGTCCAGCGTATTGATTGACCAAGATACCGTCACCTGACCCAACTCTTTCAAGAGGTCGATGTCCCGCAGGACAAGGTCAGATTTTGTGCAGATCAGAATATCCGCTCCACTGCCGCGTAGCTGGGTGAGCAGCTTACGAGTAGCGCCGAACATTTCCTCTTGTGGATTGTAGCCGTCTGTCACCGAGCCGATCACCACGCGCTGACCGGCGTACTTCTTCGGGTTTTTGATTTCCTGCCAATGCTTCACATCAAGGAAAGTTCCCCATTCCTCCGTATGCCCGGTAAAGCGTTTCATAAACGAGGCATAGCAATACTTGCAGGCGTGAGTGCAGCCCACATAGGGATTGACGGAGTATCCGCCCACCGGCAGACTGGATTTCGTCATGATGTTTTTCGTTTCAATGTCAGCAATCAGAATACCGTTTTTCCTTATTTGTGCCATTTCTTTTGTTCCTCCAAAACTTTATGGTGAGCATCGGGAAGCTCTTGTATCATATCTTCACCCATAATAGGGACAAGGTCCTCTTTCCAAAAAACAGGGATTTTAAGTGCATGAGCCTGCTTCGTCAGGGAATATACCCATTGAGGCAATGTGCGGACTTTCCGACTCTGCGCTCCGGTCATGGTGCCGATGACTACCCAATCCATGCCGCTGAAATCCACCTTGCCCGGATCGTCAAACAGCGGCTCGAAGGTCACATGGTAATGCTTTGCCCGCACATTGTTCCGCAGCGCGTCCATTCTCCAAAGCTCCGATTTTCTTGTTACCGTCACGCCAAACCAAGCGTTTTCAAGGTCGGTTTTGATGTCAAGCAGGTCGGGGCGTTTTGACAGGAACAAAAATTGATGTTGGGGATTTTCCGCTATCTTTGCGAATACCTGCTCCCGCCACTCTGCCTTCCAGCCGGCAAGGTCGCTCATGCCGGTGAGCAGGAAATTCTGCGGTCTTTCCTTTTCCATCAGCCGCAGCTTACCCGGAAAAAACTCCGGTTTTGAAAAGTCGTCGATCATGTGATACCGTCGCACGTTGTTCCGGGCATAGCAATAAGGACAGCCCACTGTGCAGCCGATCACCAGGTTCATATTCTGTATCTGGTCTTTAATGCAAACATACATAACTATATCCGCTCGTCCACATTCGCAAGGATTCGCCGGCGATAAACTTCAAACTGCCGGATTTTTCCCTTGGCAAAGCTCTCGATTTGTTTCATTCTATTGTCCTCCTTGTCGGAATAACCTCAGTCTAGCACGGGTATGACCCCCTGTCAAGGAGGGCGGGCGGTGCGATATTCACCATAGTTTTCGGCGAAAGGGCGGATTTCTCATCAAAGGACACAAAAATTTTTATATACGGTTGCCTTTTCCGGCTTTGATTGGTATAATAAGTCATATTCAGTATTTAGTGAGGGGTATCAAATTCATGAACAAACCGTTATCAGTAAAAGAGCTTGACCGGCGGATCACCCGCGAACTGCGCGAGGGCTTCAATGTGGATCCGGACTCCGGCTCCGACCGGCAGTATTATCAGGCGGTATCCGCCGTCGTGCGGGATATTCTGGAGGAAAAGCGGGAGCAGTTTGAAACTGCCGTCAACTCCAACGGCAAAAAGCAGGTCTACTATCTGAGCATGGAATTTTTGATGGGACGTTCTCTCAAGACCAATTTGTATAATCTCGGTCTGGTGGACGCCGTGCGGGAGGCGCTTGCCGCCCATGCCGTCACGCTGGAAAACCTCTATGAGGAGGAGCCGGACGCGGGCCTGGGCAACGGCGGTCTGGGTCGCCTTGCCGCCTGCTTTATGGACTCGCTGGCGACGCTCGACTATCCGGCGACCGGCTATTCGATTTGTTATGAGTTCGGCATCTTCAAGCAGAAGATCGTGGACGGCTGGCAGACCGAGCTGCCCGACAACTGGCTGCCCGGCGGTCAGGTGTGGCTCAAGGAGAACCCCGGCGAAACGGTGGACGTCCACTTCGGCGGCGAGATCGAGGAACTTTGGGACGGCGACTACTACCATGCCACTCACAAGAATTACAGCACCGTCAAGGCGGTTCCCTGCGATATGCTGGTCTCCGGCTTCGACAGCAAGGGCGTTTCCCTGCTCCGGCTCTGGAGGGCGGAAAGCGCCATGTTCGATATGGAGATGTTCAATAACGGCGACTATATCAACGCCCTGGGGCAAAGCTCGGTCGCGGAAGCGATCTCGAAGGTGCTTTACCCCAATGACAACCACGCCCACGGCAAGAATCTCCGGCTGCGGCAGCAGTATTTCCTCTGTGCCGCTTCGGTAGGGGACATCGTCAACCGCCACATGGCAAACTACGGCACGCTGGATAACCTCCACGAGAAGGTCGCGATCCATATCAATGACACCCATCCGACCCTCGCGATCCCCGAGCTGATGCGGATCTTGCTGGACGAGTGCGGGTACAGCTGGGAGAAGGCGTGGTATATCGTCACCCACACCTTTGCCTACACAAACCACACCGTCATGGCGGAAGCGCTCGAAAAATGGAACGAGGATATGTTCAGGGAACTGCTTCCCCGTATCTATCAGATCATCTGTGAGATCAACCGCCGGTTCTGCGGTGAGGTGCTAGGTCTGACCCACGACGAGGCTCTGGTCTCCCGCGTTTCGATCGTCCAGAACCACCAGATCCACATGGCGAACCTCTGCGTGGTGGCGTCTCACAGCGTCAACGGCGTTTCCCGTCTCCACTCCGAGATCATCAAGGACGATGTGTTCCACGATTTTTTCACCGTGTCGCCTCACAAGTTCAAAAACGTCACCAACGGCATCGCCTACCGCCGCTGGCTCTATCAGTCCAATCCCGCGCTGACAAACCTTCTCAAGGACACCATCGGGGACGGCTTTCTGCATGACGCCGGAGAACTGGCGCAGCTTAAAAAGTACGCCAACAACAAGACCTTCTTAAAGAAGCTGGGCGCGGTCAAGCTCGAAAACAAGAAGCTGTTTGCCGACTATATCTATAAGGAGACCGGCAAGCAGATGAACCCCGAATCCATCTTCGATGTGCAGGTCAAGCGGCTGCATGAGTACAAACGGCAGCACCTAAACGCGCTCAACATCATCGCGGAATACCAGTATCTGCTGGAAAATCCCGATGCGCCCTTTGTCCCCAAGACCTATATCTTCGGCGCAAAGGCGGCGCCCGGCTACTTCCTTGCGAAGCAGATCATCAAGCTGCTCTGCTCGCTGTCCGAGGAGATCGAGCGGAATCCCCAAATCCGCGAGAAGCTGCGGATCGTCTATCTGGAGGATTACCGGGTCACCATGTCCGAGCTGCTGATGCCCGCCAGCGAGATCAGCGAGCAGATCTCCCTTGCCGGCACCGAGGCGTCCGGCACCGGCAATATGAAGC
>CANQKG010000166.1 GCA_947624425.1 uncultured Clostridia bacterium
GTCCTCCACCGGTCGGGGATCGTCTCCCATGTGCAGAAGCAAAACCCTCGTTCCGGGCGGATAGGCTTCCTTGTAGTATTCTGCCTGTCGATGCAGTCGTTTCCATTCGTTCATACTGTTTTCCTCCTTATGTGTTTCGTTCATTTGGTTTTCTTTCCTAATTTCCCTCTGCATTGGGATCAGCACCTTGAGCAGTTCTTTTCGGTATTCCATATCCGCAATTTTGTCAATATAAATACCGAAAGTGTTCAGGAACGGAGTGCCGTCCTTTTTGGTGATCGTAAGATCGTCATACTGCCCGTAAACACAGATGAAATTTGCAACTTCCTCTATACTGTGAAGCCGTGTTCTTCCCGCATGGGAATGCCCAATCAACAGGGGATATTTTTCTTCGATGTCCATCCGTCACATTCCTCCCATCGTTATGCTTTCATCGGAATCGAGTATCTCGGAAAGCTCCGCGCCATCCTGCATACAGACAAAACCGGACGATATAAATTCGCCGCCGTTCGCTTCCGCCAGATATTCGCCAAATCCTTTGAAATCGAAGAAATCCTCCAATTCGAGATTCAGGTCATACCTCGGATCGCTTTCCATAAAATAACGCCCAACGGTTTCATAATCCTCGACGTCCTTGATAAAGACGAAATCACCGATATGCTTGGCAAGTGCGCTCAGATCCTTTGTGCTGTCCACATTGGCATACTCTGCCACCGCAGTCAGCTTATCCAAATCCATGTTATCGGCGACCAAAGCCCGAAGAAGAGTATTTGCTCCATAGATTCCTTCGTTTCTGATGATGCCGTCAATCCGTTTCTCCCACGCATCATTCTTTATATCGTTGAAATAGAACGAGAATGTGCAGTCACTGTCGGAGGGAGCGCCAAGCCGGGCGATTGCCTTCTTGATTGCCAATTCTTCGTCGGGAAGGAGTAGAAGCTCCATGTGTCCGTTGTAGCTGACTTCCGCGCTGGCAAGTGTGCTTGTATAGGCGTATTCGGGAAAAGTCTGTCCGTCATACACCTCGGTCAGTTTATCGAAAGGATCAAAGATGAGCAGACCTTTTGCCGTAATCCGCGCCAGTCCACGGTCGATGAGGTCTTTACCGATAGCAACGTATTTCGGATCATCTTCATCATTCGCCGGAACAGCACCTTCTGTATTCATAACATAGGCTCTGCCGATTTTTCCGTAATTGCTGATATCCTGTACCAGCGTGAAATGATCCAGATTGAATGTCAGGTTAATGAGATCCTTGAGGGAAGGTTCGTCCATCATCGAAATCCCAATGAGAAACTGATCCATCTCCCGGTCATCGAAGCTATCCATGCGCTTGGCGAGGTAATTCATCTCGTCCAAATTGACCTGCCGTCCTTCCAGAACGGAGAATTCTTCCGGCCAGTAAACGCCGGTTACGGTGACCGGTCGCTGCTCGTCTGTTCTGTCAATCGCATGAATGGCAGCCAGCTTGTTGTACAGTTCCCTTTCGCTGATGGGAAAATGGATATCCGTTTCGCGGGCGCCGTTCCCGATTTTGATTTTAATCATTTCTGAATGTTCCTTTCTTCATATTGGATCGCCCCAAGACCGCACCGCCTGATCGCCATGGCGTTACAGATCAGGGCAAACAGCTTAGGCGAAATCATCTCGGCATCGGCAAGATCGCTGACCGTCAGATGTTTGGCGCCGAGATACAAGTCCTTTGCCGCACAGAGAAGGGCATAGGCGTTTTCGCTGCAATTCTTCACCCTGATGGAAGCCATATTGATTGCATTGCGCTCTACAAACGGACTTGCCGCCTGCCACAACCGATGATCGGCTGTCAGCAGATACAGTGCTGCCATCAGCATCCTGTTCTTTTGATCCAGCCGCTGGATCGCCCCGACGAATACGGTGCAATGTTTTTCGTTTCGGTAGTTCATAAGCATTCCTTCTTTCTTATTGAAATAAAAAAGAGCCAATCGTCCGATTAAAAACGATTGGCTCTAAAAAGTAAAAAGCAGGCGGTTTTCACCTGCCTGCTGATCTTGGCTTTTTGCGGTATTTAGTTGTTTACGGGGGTTCATCTCCCTTCACAAAGGCGATTTTTGCCGATTTCATCTATCCATTCAACCCTTACTTTTTTGGCTCTAAAAAACGCGAAAACCCCGATAAAATCGAGGTTTTTCGCGTCGGCATCTATTTTGTTCGCCTGTTCTGGAGCGGGCGAAGGGAATCGAACCCTCGTGTTCAGCTTGGGAAGCTGACATTCTGCCATTGAACTACGCCCGCGACAAAAGCTATTATACACCCTTTTGTCCGATTTGTCCACTACTTTTTTCTGTTATCCTTTAAACGCCGCTTCAAACGCAAGGAGGATATCCGCCGCCTGCTCGATACTGAGCTTCGCGGTATTCAGCGCAAGGTCGTAATTCTCCACCCTGCCCCACCGCTGATTGGAATAATAATTATAAAACGACGCCCGCTGTTTATCCGCCTTTACCATCCGCTCCATCGCCTTTTTCTCGCTCAGTCCGAGGTCCTTTTGCACCTGCGCCGTCCGAAATTCCGGATCGGCATACAAAAACACCTTGCAGACATTCGGCATCTCCCGCAGCACATAGTCCGCGCACCGTCCGACGATCACGCAGGGTCCCTCCTGCGCCGCCTGCCGAATGATATCGCACTGCAGGAAGAAAAGCTGGTCATTGAGCGGCATATCCTTCGGCGTATAGCCGGAGGCGGTCACGCCGTAGCCGCCGCCCATCGACAGCGCATAGAGCAGGCTGTTGGTCGGGCGCTCGTCCACCCGCTCGAACACCTCCTCGGCAACGCCGCTCTTCTTCGCCGCAAGCCGGATCAGCGCCTTATCGTAAAAGGGGACGCCCGCCTTTTGAGCCGCCAGCTTCCCGATGTCCTGCCCGTTGCTCCCAAACTGGCGTGCGATGGTGATAATGTTTTTCATCTGCGCTCATCCTTTCTGACTTACTGTCCATGATGTAGGAGGATCAAAGCCAAAGATCCTCGCCTTCCGCTTCCTCATGCTTTGCCCTGTACCGCCACCTCAGGCAGACAAAAACCCAGCAGAGTATATCCATTAGGAGAAAAGCCACGCCCGCCCCAATGCAGACAGCGGGAATCGCCAAAAGGCTGCCGAACGACAAACTGAACCGCCGGAAAAATGCCGCCGCGATCACCAGAGGGATCATTAACAGTACGTAAAGTCCCATGTTCTGCCCGCTTAACGAGACTCCGAGGAGTATCACCGGGAACGTCGGCAAAAACATTTCCGGGATATGCCGGTAATAGCAGGATACAAACGTCTTGCTCTTGTTGTCGAGGTACGATTCGCAGGTCTTGT
>CANQKG010000167.1 GCA_947624425.1 uncultured Clostridia bacterium
CCGGAAAATGCTTTTTATTTTCACTTATCTCATTTCAATCCACACCACGCTGCCGTCTTTGTCAAGACCTCCCTTGTCAAAGGGAGGGGGACCATGCGGTAGCATGGTGGTGGGATTCAAAAGCCGCATAAGCAAAACCCGAAACTGCAAGAGGCAGGTGTTTTACCTGCCTCTTTTTGAATTTCACCACCGCTCGAACTGCAATGCAAGGTGCAGTGTTTCTTTCTTGACAAAACGGCGGGAAATGGTGCATAATAGACGGTAGGACTTGGCAAGGAGGTTTTCACCGCATGAGAAAGGAACTGGAAAAGGTCTATGCGCCGAAACAGTTTGAAGATAGAATTTATCGCTTTTGGATGGAGAAAGGCTGCTTTCGCGGGGTGATCGACCCCGAAAAGAAGCCCTATACCATCGTGATTCCACCGCCCAATATCACCGGGCAGCTTCATATGGGACACGCTCTGGACGAGACCTTGCAGGATATTTTGATCCGGTTCAAGAAAATGCAGGGGTATGCCGCGCTCTGGGTGCCGGGCACCGACCATGCTTCGATTGCGACCGAGGCGAAGATTGTGGAGCGGATGAAGGAGGAAGGTCTGACCAAAGAGGACGTGGGGCGTGAGGGCTTTCTCACCCGCGCATGGGCGTGGAAGGAGCAGTACGGCGGCAGGATTGTGGAGCAGCTCAAAAAGCTGGGGAGCGCCTGCGACTGGTCGCGGGAGCGGTTCACGCTGGACGAGGGCTGCAGCAAGGCGGTGCGGGAGGTGTTCTTCCGCCTGTATGAGGAAGGGCTTATTTACCGCGGTGAGCGGATCATCAACTGGTGTCCGCACTGCTGTACTTCCATTTCGGACGCCGAGGTGGAATATGAGGAGCAGGCAGGGCATTTCTGGCATATCCGCTATCCGCTGGCGGACGGCAGCGGCTCGCTTGAGCTTGCGACCACCCGTCCCGAAACATTGCTGGGCGATACGGCGGTGGCGGTCCACCCCGATGATCCGCGGTATCGGCATCTGGTCGGCAAAACGGTCATTCTGCCGATCGTCCACCGCGAGATTCCGATTGTGGCGGACGAGTATGTCGATCCCGAATTCGGGACCGGCGTGGTCAAGATCACACCGGCGCACGACCCCAATGACTTTGAGGTGGGACGGCGGCATGATCTGCCGGTCATCAATGTGATGACCGATGACGCCAAGATCGTGGAGGACTATCCCAAGTATGCCGGTATGGATCGGTACGACGCCCGCCGCGCCATTGTGGAGGACTTAAAGGCAGAGGGTGTTTTGGGCGAGGTGGAGGATCATGTCCACAATGTCGGCACCTGCTACCGCTGCGGCACCACGGTGGAACCCCGTGTGTCGCTCCAGTGGTTTGTGAAGATGAAGCCGCTGGCAGGACCCGCTATCGAGGCGGTGAAGAACGGGGAGACCCGCTTTGTGCCGGAACGGTTCGAGAAAATCTATTTCCACTGGCTGGAGAATATCCGTGACTGGTGCATTTCCCGTCAGCTTTGGTGGGGGCATCGGATCCCGGCGTTTTACTGCGACGACTGCGGCGAGATGCTGGTGACCGATAGTACGGCTCCCGTCTGTCCCAAGTGCGGTAAAGAGATGCGGCAGGATCCCGATACGCTGGATACATGGTTCAGTTCGGCGCTCTGGCCCTTTTCCACACTGGGCTGGCCGGACGATACCGAGGACTATCGGTATTTCTATCCCACCGATACGCTGGTGACCGGATACGACATCATTCCGTTCTGGGTGATGCGTATGATGTTCAGCGGCTTAAAGCAGACCGGCAAGGCACCGTTTCATACCGTGCTGATCCATGGCCTGGTGCGGGACGAGCAGGGGCGGAAGATGTCCAAATCCCTCGGGAACGGCATCGACCCGCTTGAGGTGATCGACCGCTACGGCGCGGACGCGCTCCGCTTTATGTTGGCAAACGGGAACAGCCCCGGCAACGATATGCGGTACAGCGACGACAAGGTGAAAGCCGGACGCAATTTTGCCAATAAGCTCTGGAACGCGGCACGGTTTATCCTGATGAATCTCTCGGACAATATCACCGAGGTAAAGCTCCCCGCCGAGCTGGAGGATAAGTGGGTGCTGACCCGCCTGCAACGGCTGATCGGGGAGGCGACCGAGAATTTAGAGCGGTATGAGCTGGGCGTGGCGCTTTCTAAGATCACCGATTTTCTTTGGGATATCTTCTGCGACTGGTATATCGAGGTGGTAAAGCCCCGTTTGCAGGAGGGCGGCAAGACCGCCGAGGACGCGCAGCAGGTGCTGCTCACCGTGATGTCGGCGGCACTGCGGCTTCTCCACCCGTTTATGCCCTTTATCACCGAGGAGATTTGGCAGGCGATCCCCCATGACGCCGAGAGCATCATGGAAGCGCCTTGGCCCGAGGTGGACGAAGGTCTTATCTTTTCGGACGATGCGGCGTCCTTTGAAGCGGTGATCGAAACGATCCGTGGGATTCGGAATGTCCGCGCCGAAAAGAATATTCCGCCCAGCAGGAAATCCACCGTCTATATCGAAACGGCGGAAGGATCGCTGTTTCAGCAGGGCGCGCCGTTCTATCAGCGGCTGGCTTCCGCCGGCGAGGTACTGATTGCCGACCGGTTTGATGATCTGCCCGACGCCATACAGGTGGTCACCGATAAGGCGAAGGTCTATCTTCCGATGGGCGATTTGATTGACCTTGCCGCCGAAAAGGAACGGCTGACCCGTGAGCGGGACAAGGTCGTGGATGAGTTAAAGCGGCTGAACGGGAAGCTTGCGAACGAGAACTTTGTGAACAGAGCGCCCGCCGCCGTGGTGGACGCGGAGCGCCAGAAGCTGAAAAAGGCGGAGGAGCGCCTCAAAAATATCGAGGAAAGCCTCGCAAAACTGTGATGAAATGCCCGCGGAAACCCCGCGGGCATTTTCGCCATGCTTCGGGGGACAAACAATATTTCCACGATGCTGCCGTCTTTGTCAAAACCTCCCTTGTCAAAGGGCTTTCCTGCCGAAGCGCGCCCAGTGGGCGAAACAGCGAGGCGGGAATGGCGCCGCGGTCAATTTTGCGCGAGCGTTACCGCGAGCATAAGCAAAATTGGGCACCGCAAGAGAAAAGGGACCGCGCTTTGCGCGGTGGAGGGATTCAAAACCACCAAGTATATTTCCAGAAAGGAAGATGACCGTGACAGGAGAGCAAGCCGTTTCCTATCTGCTTTCTTTTGACCGCTTTGCCGGCGGACCGGAGCAGGCGCTTTCTGCCATGCGGGCGCTGATGCAAAAGCTGGGCGATCCGCAAAACAGTTTGCGGGTGATCCATGTGGCAG
>CANQKG010000168.1 GCA_947624425.1 uncultured Clostridia bacterium
TCACCGCCGAATTATAAGAGTTCGCCGTCCGCTGCGGCGTACCGGTCTTGATCGCCACATCGAACCCCAGTCCGGTGAGCGGATAGCTGCCTACCCTGCCTGCCGCCGCCACCATTCCCTCGGTGACGATCGAAAACGCCTCGTCATGCCCGGCAAGGGAGTCGTCCGCCACCGTTGGCTCGGTTTTGGAAAGCACCGTATCGCCTGCGAAATCGGTGATCTCGTCTATGATATGCACCTTGTACCGCACGCCGCGATTGGCAATGGTCATCGCCTGCACCGCCATTTGCAGCGGCGTCACATAGGTCTCGTCCTGCCCGATGGCGATATTCACCACATTTCCCTCGTTCCATTCCAGTCCCCGCTCGGCATAGTAGCTGCTTGACGCCAGATGGCTCGCGGAGGATTCGCCCAGCTCAAAGCCGGTCGGCTCGCCCAATCCCAGACGGCCGGCATAACCGCAGATGATGTCCTGCCCTAAGCGGCGGCCGAGATCGTAAAAATAAATATTGCAGGAGTATTGCAGTGCCTTGACCGCATCGGTGTAATGATGCACCCCCGCGCAGTGGAAGATATGGCTTGCCCAGTAGGTGTATACGCCGGTGCAGTTGACCGAGCTGTGCCGATCCACCAGACCCTCGATCAGGCCTGCCGTGGCGGTTGCCGTTTTGAAGGTGGAACCGGGACGGTAAAGCTCCTGCGTCGCCCGGTTGAGCAGCGGCTTCCCCCGCGTATCGGCGGCAAGAGTTTGGTAATCGTCGGCAAAGGTGTTGATATCATAGGAAGGATAGGTGGCCATGGCCAGTACGCCGCCGGTTTTCGGGTCCAGCACCACCACGCTGCCCGCATAGGCGTTTCCGCCCGCTGAGGCGCTTCGGCTCCGGTTTAAGTAGGAGATGTGGTTTGCCAGCATATCCTGCACCCGCTTTTGGAACCCGGCATGGAGGGTCAGTTTCACGCTGTGTCCCGGCGTGACCGCCTGCTCCTCGAACCGCTCGGTGACCTCGCCCGCGGCGTTGCGCGCGATCCGGTAGATCCCGTCGGTTCCCCGCAGCTCGGCCTCCAAAAGCTCCTCCAATCCGTCCCGCCCGACCTGCGCGTCCATCGTATAGCCCTCGTCCCGTTTTTCCTCATATTCCTCGGCATAAATGGGGCTTAGCCGCCCGATCAGGTGAGGCGCCAGTCTGCCGTCGGGATAGACGCGGTTCGCCTCGGTCACCACCGATACGCCGCCCCACCGATACGCCTGCTCCGAGACCGCCACCGCCGCCTCGGCGCCGACCCCCTTGGCAAAGGTGTAGGGCGTATTGAGCGAAAAGCCGCTTTGCTCCATCTGATACCGCACTCCGGCGATCTGCCGCTGTACCTCCGCCGGATAGCTCCCAAGCTCATACCGCTCGACCAAAGCGGTCATGCACGCCGCCGCCGAGGCGTCGGCTGGCAGCTCCAGCAGTTCGGTGAGCGCAGTTTTGCTCTTTTCCTCGCCGGTAAAGGCAGGCTCAGCGGTGATCGGCAGCGTATCGACCCAGCCGTCCCCCAACTCGGTCAGCAGCGTTTGGAGCGCATAGATGATCTCATTTTCCTGCCCGCTGCCCATCCCCGCGCGGTCAAACGAGATATTGTATTCCGGCTCGGAGGCGGCGATCGCCTGCCCCGCCGCGTCTCTGATCTCCCCCCGTGCCGCGCGCACCCGCTGTGTGGTGAGGGTGGACATCTCCGCCGCTTCGGCATAGCGGCCGCCCGCCACGATTTGATAGGAAAGCAGACGGGCGCAGCAAAGCACTGCCAGCAGACAGCAGAGGATCGCCAGCAGCGTCATTCTCCGTTTTTTCTGATTGTCATTCCGATACATAGCCTTCTCCTTACCGCTCCGGGAACCACCGTACCGCCAAAAGGCGGACGATCGGATAAAGCGGCAGCGCCGCGAATGCGGTCAGCAGCAGATTGGGGATCAAAAGCAGCCAAAATCTGCCGCCGGTGTACCCCCACATCACATCGTAAAACAGATACCCTGCAAGCAAAACCGGCAGCGTACCGCAGGCGGTGACCAAAAGCGCCACCGTCAGCCGCTGACGGAGCAGATAGGTGACAAACAGGCTCACCCCTGCGCCGATGAGCAGGAACAGTCCCCCGTTAAGTCCGAAAAAGCTGCCCCATGCAAGATCGTAAAGCAGACCGCAGCACATACCGCAAACGCCCGCCGGGAGCGGCTGTTCAAACACCGCGATCACACAGCAGACCGCGATCAGCCAGATCGGCTTTACCTGCCCGAAGGTGAGAAGCCGGGGAGTGGTTTGCAACAGGTAGCAAAGCAGCATGAGCAGCAGATAGCAAAGCCATTTCAGCCGCCGTCGGCTTTGAAGGCGCATCCCCTATTCCCCTCCTTCCACAGGATCGGCAAAGCCGGTCACCACCGACACATTCACGATTTCGTTTACCTCTACCGCAGGGACCAGCCGCGCACTGCCCTCCACGCCGTTCTCGCCCGGGCGGACGCCTGTTTCCAGCATGCCGAGCAGCAGTCCGCGCGGATAGTTGCCGCCGACCCCCGCCGTCACCACCAGACTGCCCGCTTCCGCCGCGCAGTCGCCGGGCAGCAGCTTGACAAGGGTCATCCCCTCCGCCGCCGCGGCAGGATCGCCCTGCACCTCCCCCAGATCGCCGGTTGCGCTGATGCAAACGCCGATCGAAAGTTCGGGACTGAGCACCGTGGTGACCCGCGCCACCCGATCGTAAACGGCGGACACCATCCCCGCCACGCCGGACGGCGTGATGACAAGATTCCCCACCTCGACGCCGTCTTTTTTGCCGACGTCGATCTCAAAGGCGGAAAACCGCGCGTTCGCGCTCCGTGCGATCACCGCCGCCGGAAGGGTGGTCAGCCCCTCGGTGGTATCGGCGATCGCCAGCTCCTGCTCATACTGGGCGTTTTGCCGCCGCAGCTCGTCCAATTCGATCAACTGGCGGCGCAGCTCGTCATTTTCCGCCTCCAGCGCAGCCGCCCGCTCATGCGCGGCGGCCGCATCGGTATACCGGCTGAAAAAGGAAGCCCACCGGTCGGAAAGCGCCGTGGTCGCCTTTTGCAGCGGCGCGGTCACGGCCGCAAGCAGCCGCGACGGCGCACTGCCGTAGCCGTTGCCCGACAGATCAAAGAGCATCAGCCCCATCATCAGCAAAAACAGCATCGCCAAAATACGCGCCTGCCGTCCGCGCAAAAATTCCCGCATTGCGGCGCCTCCTTTCCGGTTTTTTTATCTGATTCGATCCTCTTCCTGCGACAGCACCTGCCGCAGCGCGCGAAAATGCTCCGACACAAAGCCGATC
>CANQKG010000169.1 GCA_947624425.1 uncultured Clostridia bacterium
GCTTCGGGGACTGCGTCAAAGCCTGTCCGCAAAACGCCATTTCGGTGGAAAACGGGGTGGCGGTGGTCGATCCCGATCTCTGTATCGGCTGTCTGATTTGCGTTTCGGTCTGCCCGAAGGGTATAATCGCGCCGGTGGAGCGGACGGCTTCCTATCTGGTTACCTGCAAAAATCCCCAGCGCGGCAAGGAGACCCGCGCGGTTTGCTCCGCCGGTTGTATCGGCTGTAAAAAGTGTGAGCGCACCTGCCCGGCAGGCGCCGTGAAGGTCACCGACGGTCTGGCGGCGATCGACCCGACCCTCTGTACCGGCTGCGGAAGCTGTGCGGAAGGCTGCCCAGTCCACTGTATTGTGAAGCTATGATCTATCTGCTTTTCGGCCTGCCTCCGGCAGACCGGCTGACGCCTTTTTTGCCGCCCGATCGGGCAGAAAAGGCAGAGCGGCTCTCTAAAGCGGGCAGGGCGGCGTCCGCCGCCGCCTATCTGTTGTTCCGATATGCCGCAGCGCGGGAATGGGATCTGCCGCTTTCGGCAAAACTGCCCATTTCTTTCAGCCCTCTCGGAAAGCCCTATACACCGTCCCTGCCCGGTCGGTACTGGAATTTGTCTCATACCGAAAACGCCGTTTCCTGCGTACTTTCCGATCGACCCTGCGGCATTGACCTGCAAGCACACCGCAAAATCGGACAGCCGGTTTTGCGCCGCGTCTGCACACCGGCGGAGTATGAAGCGGCACTGCAGTCGGATAGGCTGTTTTTCCGTTTTTGGTGCTGTAAGGAAAGCTATGGAAAATGCAGGGATCTTCCGCTTTTTACCGCTTTGCGGCTAAACGCCTTTGCCGCTGCGGCAAATGACCGCGTAACGCTCGACGGTCTGCCTTTTTTCCTGCGGGAATGGGACGGCTGTACCATGGCGGTTTGCGGCGGCGAGGAGGAAACCGTAACGGTTTCGGCAAACGACCTGCTGACATGGCTCGAAAATGAAATAGAATAAAATTGCCCGCAGAGCAAAAAAAGCTCTGCGGGCTTGCTTTTTGCATTTATCCGTTTGTTGCCTGACAGGAACAATACAGATCTTTACAGCACAGCCAGCGCGGATGCGCGAAATGCGGCCAGAACGGGTCGCGGCAGCGGCAGTCGTAGTAGCAGCACACACCGTTGGGATCGCAGCACAGGCGATATGTGACATCGTTCCCCTCCTGCATACAGTCGACCGGAGAGCAGTCAAGCGGCGCTTCCTGTCCGCAGCAGTTGGTCACGCAGGGACAGCTGCTCCCGGAGTTGCCGCCGCCGGGCGTAACCGGAGCCTCGCTCCGACGGTGGGAATGGGGTCTGCCGTGTCCGGAGCGGCTTCGGCTCAGGGCATAATTGGCGTCCGCAAAGGTAACGGTATTGTCAGTGGTGCAGGCTGTATCCTGTCCGATAGAACTACAAGCCATACAAGAAACTCCTTTGCTGAATTAACAGCAGGAACGGCCTGCTGTTACCCCATGCTATGCGTCCGAAGAAAAAAAGGTGCGACCGGCGACCGCTTCTGACAAAACCGCCCATTCCGCCCGATTTATAATAGGGACGAGGCGGGAGGTGAAGACGGGTGCAGACGATCTATCTGGATGTTCTGCTGCTGACAAACCTGTATGTGAACTACTTTCTGCTTCGCGGCGCCGCGCGGCTGACCGGCAGTCATGCGCCGGTCAAACGGATCCTGCTCGCTTCGCTTTTGGGGAGTTTCACTTCCTGTGTGATTTTTCTGCCGCAGTCATGGAGCCTGCCGCTGGCGGTGGCAAAGCCGTTTTTGGCGGCCGTCCTTGTGCGGGTCGCATTCGGGAAATGCCGATTGCGGCTGCTGCTTTTTCGCACCGGCGTGTTTTTCCTCGTCAATCTCCTGTTTGCCGGTGTGATGATCTTATTCTGGACGGTGTTCCGCCCGCAGATCCTCTACATTGCCCACGGAGTGGTGTATCTGGACATTTCCGCCGTTTTGCTGGCTGTCGGCACGGTGGCGGCATACGGGATTTTGATGCTCTGGGAGCGGCTGCACAAAAGCAAGGGCACACTGCCCGCCGTCTGCCGGCTGACCGTCATACTGGGGGACAAACGCTGTCAAACCACCGCGCTGCCCGATACCGGCAATCAGCTTTGGGACGCCTTTACCGATCTGCCGGTTTTAATCTGCGAATGGGAGGCGGTAAAGCCCCTGTTGCCGAAGGAGATCTGCCCGTTTTTTACAGGGGAGGCGGACAGCCTGCCGCCCGGCGATCCCTTTGCGGTGCGGGTGCGGTGCATACCCTATCACGGGATCGGCGGGGACGGGCTTTTGAGGGCGTTTCGCGCCGACAGCGTGCAGGTAAACGGGCAATCCGCCCGACCCGCGCTGATCGCCGTGGTAGACCGACCGCTCTCGGACGGAAGCTATCATGCGATCCTACATCATTCATTGCTGCAGCAAAAGGAGGAAGCAGTATGCTACGATACATAAGACGGCTGATATCCCGCTTGTTTTCGGCGGAGGAGGACGCGGTTTATTATATCAACGGCGCAGACACTCTGCCCACGCCGCTCAGCCGCGAGGAGGAGGAAAAGGTGTTCGCCCGGCTGGAGGCGGGCGATCCCGAAGCGCGGGATATTTTGGTGACCCATAATCTGCGGCTTGTGGTATATATCGCAAAGAAGTTTGAGTCTTCCGGCGTCGGCGTGGAGGACCTGATCTCGATCGGCACCATCGGGCTGATGAAGGCGGTCAGCACTTTTCGTCCCGACCGGCATATCAAGCTTGCAACCTATGCCTCCCGCTGTATCGAAAACGAGATCCTCATGTACCTGCGGAAGATTTCCCAGCAGCGGCACGAGGTTTCGATTGACGATCCGCTCCATGTGGATTGGGACGGAAACGAGATGCTGCTGTCGGACATTCTGGGGACCGACGGCGACAGTGTGCATAAGAATATCGAGGTGGAGGTCGAACACTCAATCCTTCGCCGCTGCGTGAACGAGCTGGACGACAGGGAGCGGTTCATCATGCAGATGCGGTTCGGCCTGGCGGATGGGGAGGAGCATACCCAAAAGGAGGTTGCCGATGCGATCGGCATTTCCCAGTCCTACATTTCCCGCCTGGAGAAGCGGATCATTGCAAAGCTGCGGCAGGAGCTTTCGGGCGTGCTGTGAGTGAGATCAAAGGGAGGCTTCAAAGAAGCCTCCCTTCGATTTGTTTTTCGCTACATTTTATGCTCGATGCTGAAATCCCGCATCTGCACGGCGTTTTCCGCCGCGGTGACCGGCATCAGCTCGCCGCTTTTTTTACTGTGCC
>CANQKG010000170.1 GCA_947624425.1 uncultured Clostridia bacterium
CCTTGGGCGAGGACCTGCAGTTCGTGCTTGATTATGTTGCGCTGCTGGGCAGGGTGCAGCCGGATTTCCACTACGCGGTGCTGCCCGCGCCCCTGACCTTTTATGACTGCGGCGGCGCCGATACGCTCTCGCGCAAATACCACACCGACTACTGCGAGATCTGGCCGCGGCACTTTGCCAAACTCAACGCCGCCTGCAAGGCGGCCGGCGCGGATTACCTGATCGCGGTGGGCGGCGGCTCTCCGCAGGACACCGCAAAGGGGATCGGCATCATCATGACCAATCCGGAGTTTGCCGACGTCGTCTCGCTGGAGGGCGTTGCGCCGACCAAAAATAAGGCGCTGCCGATGATTATTGCCGTTATTGACTCCGACATGATGTCTACGATGCCGAAAGGGCTGACCGCGGCGACCGGCATGGACGCGCTGACCCATGCCATCGAGGGCTACACCACGCTGGCGGCATGGGAGCTGGCGGACACGTTGAACCTCAAGGCGATCGAGCTGATCTCCCACAGCCTGCGGGCGGCGGTCGAGAACGACCCCAAGGGGAGAGAGGATATGGCGCTCGGTCAGTATGTGACCGGCATGGCGTTTTCCAATGTCGGGCTGGGCGTGGTGCATGGCATGGCGCACCCGTTGAGCGCGTTTTATGACACACCGCACGGCGTTGCCAATGCGGTGCTGCTCCCCTATGTGATGGAGTACAATGCGCCCTATACCGGCGAGAAGTTCCGCGAGATCGCCCGCGCCATGGGGGTAAAGGGCGTGGACGATATGTCGCAGGAGGAGTATCGTGCCGCCGCGATCGACGCGGTGCGGCAGCTTTCGGTCGACGTGGGGATCCCGCAGAAGCTCCATGAGATCGGCGTGAAGGAGGAGGATCTCCCGGCGCTGGCAGACGCGGCGATGGCGGACGTCGGCACCGGCGGCAATCCCCGTCCCTGCACCCGCGAGGAGGTTCTGGAGGTCTATAAGACCGCATTCTGATCCGGTCAATAAAAACCGGCTCTTATGGCACTGCCATAAGAGCCGGTTTTTTATCGGTATAGGAACAGGCTGCGTTTTTCCTCGGCGCCGTAGCCGCCCAGAAAGATCATGGCAAGCAGCCCGGTCTGGAGCCAGAGCAGCGTCACATCGGTCATGCCGTGCACCGTCCAGCCCACCGTCAGCGCCAGAATGATGTGGTAGATCCCGCGCCGTCTGGTCACCAGGTACCGCCGGCGGAGAGTGGCAAACATCTGAATGAAATAGGCCAGGATCACCGGCGTGCCGACAAACCCGAAGTTCAAAAGCATATCGAGCGGGAAATTGTGCGCGTGGGGCTGAACGATCCCGCCCGGCACACTGCTGAGCGAAACAAAGGCCAAAAATCCCTGTCCGAACAGGGGGTGCCGGTAGATGCCGTGCAGCGCCGTGTTCCAGATCCCGGTACGGATCTGGAAGATCTGGGGGAGCGAGTTGAGCCGCGGGAAGACAAACGGCAGCATAAAGGCAAGGGCGCAGGCCGCGCAGAAGCCGAACAGCACGCCAAAGCAGGCGTAATACCGTTTATGCAGCACCAGCAGCGTGATACAGCCGGCAAAGATGCCGAACCATGCCGAAAACGAATTGCAGAAAAACAGACCCATGGCATTGACCGCGATGGTCAGATAGTAAAGGATCTGCCGCCGCTGCCGCACGCCATCCGACAGCCGCGCGATACAGATCAAAATCAGCATTTCGGCAACACAGCCGTAGTAGTTTGCGTTGAGGAAGGTGGCGGACGGGCGGTCGATCAGCTCGTTCACCACCGGCGTGGTCCACCGCTGGACAGCGGCGATCAGAAAGCAGGGGAAGCTGAGCAGGCAGGAGAGATCGACCAGCGTATAAAAAAGCGGGCGGGTCATGTACCGGCGGGCGTAGACCATCGCCACCCCGATCATAAAGACGATCGGGCAAACCGCCGCACCCGGCCAGTTGGCGCGGGTGACCGCCACGATCAGCACCCAGATGATGCTGAGCCAAAGCCATTTGACGCCGGGAATATGGGAAAGCTCCTGCCGCTGCCGACGGTGTGTGAGCGCATCGGCGCAGACCACCGCAAGGGTGACAAAGGTGACGGGAAAGGGGAAGAATACGGAAGCAGTCAGCAAAATGAGCAGCTTTTCCTGCCGGTTCTGCTTTTGATAATGCTTCCAGATCCCACGCAGATTTTCCAGCACGGCCGACCCCTCCCTTCGTTTAATATGCTCTATTATAAAACTTTCGGCAGGCGATGTCAATTTTACGCAAAAAGCGGTATGGCAAACGCCATGCCGCTTTTTATGGTTACGCTTCCGGCAGAATGTCCGAGAAAAAGAGGAGCAGGGAGGTGACACGCTCGTTTTCGGTCAGCGGGCGGAACGCTCCGCTGCCGTACAGAATATCCAATACCATAAGCGCGACCGTGTTGCCGATAAAATCGCCCGCTTCCGATGCGAGGACCAGCTCCTGCATCTGGGGCGGATAATCCCGCGCCACGGCTTCCGCTTCCTCCAAAGCGAAATCGGCAAACTGTCGATTGAGCTTGTCGGCCAGAGGCGGTATCCGGTCAAACAGCCGGTTCCAATCCCCCTTGACCGTCATGATATTCACCTTTCCGTCCGGCGTGAGGAACGCCCGCTCATGCAGCCGTTCGAGCTTCTCGGCATTGGCGGGAATGTCGGGCAGCGCGCCGGTCAGCCACTCGTAAAGATACTCGTAATCACTGACCCGATTGTTCCGCCAGCCGCCGATGCGGGAGGAGTATCTGGTATCGACCGACCAGGAGCGCACCTGATGCGCCTCATATTTTTCCGACTGGCGCATCATCGCACCGCGGCAGTCGTAATCGACTTTGGGCAACGTGGGCTGATACTCCGGATCGGACTGCTGCGCGGGAAGCCAAACCGTGGCGATATAATCGCTTCCCTGTTTGGTTTTGATGCGGTACCGGCTCAAATCCCTTTGCGGCGGCGGACAGCACTTATGGATCACGCCGTAAAACACCGCCGCCGCTTCCAGCAGCTGTCTGTTTCCGCCGGGAATATAGACGTCCGGAAAATCCGCCATCGCACGGCGGACTGCCGGCGCATATTCCCGTGCCAGAACCTCCGCCGCCTCCAGCTTCTTTTTGAGGATCCGCTCCTGCAGCTCCAGCGAGTACCGCTCCGGAGAAAACCGAACATAGGTCGTATATTTTCCGCCCTTTTGCGGTACCAGAAACCCGTTTTCCTCCAGATTGGCGATCCGATCCTCCAAATATACCGGCGATACG
>CANQKG010000171.1 GCA_947624425.1 uncultured Clostridia bacterium
GTGCAGTTCCTCCTGCAAGTATTTCCAGACGGCGGTGCGATCCGCCATCTCCCGATTATAGAGGATCTCGGCAGGCTGATAACGGGTGAACGCCTCGATCATGCCGTCGTCGCCAAGCGTTCCCTGCGCGTCCCAGACATAGGCGGCGCCGGTGGAGATATCGGCAAAGCAGATCCCCGCTTCCTTCCCTTTGCAGTAAACGGAGGCGAGAAAGTTGTTTTTCCCCTCGTCGAGCATATTCGATTCGGTCAGGGTGCCGGGCGTTACCACCCGTACCACCTCCCGCCGCACCAGTGCTTTGGCGGTTGCAGGATCCTCCGCCTGCTCGCAGATCGCCACCTTATAGCCCTTCTCGATCAGCCGCTTGATATACCCCTCGCTGCTGTGATAGGGTACGCCGCACATCGGCGCACGCTCGTCAAGACCGCAGTTTTTCCCCGTGAGGGTCAGCTCCAGCTCTCTGGAAGCCAGCTGCGCGTCCTCAAAGAACATCTCATAAAAATCGCCCAGACGGAAGAACAAAATGCAGTCCTGATATTGATCCTTTATCTGCAGATACTGCTGCATCATCGGAGAAAGTCCTGCCATGCGATCCCTCCTCAAAGAATGTAAGAGGACAGGGGAACCGCAGTTCGCCCTGTCCCGTGTGCTCAATGACAGCCGCCGCAGGCAGCGCAGCTTCCGCCGCAGCTTTCCTCATGATCGGGGCAGGTATCGGGGTCCGCGCCGTTGACCGAGTGCATCAGCACGGTGTTGACCCGATTCATCAAAGCGTCCATCGCCTGCTTTGCCTCGTTATAGGCGACCATCGAAGGGTTCGCCATGATCTGTCCGTACACCTTCTGCAGCGCGGTGTTCATGTCCTTGATCTTGACCTCGTCCGCTTCCTTTTTCTGCATCTCGGTGTTGAGCGCGATCCGCTGAATGTTGAATGCGCCGATCAGATCCTGTAATACCGAATCGTTGTCATTTGCCTTCATCGCCTTTTGCAGATTGGCATACTCCTCGCTTTTTTGAAGCTCCTTGCCCATCTCTCTTGCCATCAGTACGATATCCATGATATTCTCTCCTTTTTTCTTTATTCTACAAGAGTACCCCGCGCCGCCCATGAAAGCGCGGCGTCTACCCTGACCTGCACAAAGCTGCCGATCAGCGCGGGATCCCCTGCAAATTCCACGATCACATTTTCCGCAGTCCTGCCCGAAAGCAGTTTATCCTTACGGTTGTCCTTCCCCTCGACCAGCACCCGTTTTGTCTGCCCGACAAGCGGCGTATACCGGTTTTCGCCGATCTCCCGCAAAAGATTAAGCAAACGGGAAAAGCGATCCTGCTTTTCTTCGGGAGAAAAGACGTCCTCCCACTCTGCCGCCCGTGTACCGGCACGGCGGGAATACAAAAAGGTATAAGCATTGTCAAAGCCTGCCTCCCGCACCAGCGAGAGGGTGTCGGCAAAGTCCGCCTCCGTTTCGGTCGGAAAGCCGACGATGATATCGGTGGAAAGGGTCATCTCCGGCATACGCTTTTTCGCGTACCGGATAATCTTCAGATAATCCTCCTTCGTGTAGCCCCGGTTCATATCCCGCAGCACCTTGTCCGACCCGCTTTGCACCGGCAAGTGGAGGCTTTTGCAGACCTTGCCGCAGTCCGCCATCGCGTCGATCAAAGCCTCGGTCGCGTCCTTGGGGTGGGAGGTCATGAACCGCACCCAGAAATCCCCCGGTATCTCATTGATCTCACGGAGCAGCGTCGGAAAATCGGTCGGCTCCGAAAGGGTTTTGCCGTAGGAGTTCACATTCTGCCCCAGCAGCATGATCTCATGATAGCCCGTATCGGCAAGCTCCGAGACCTCCCGCAGGATATCCTCTTTCCGGCGGGAGCGCTCCCGCCCTCTGACATAGGGGACGATGCAGTAGCTGCAAAAATTATTGCAGCCGTACATGATCGAAACGCCGGCGGCAAAGCTATTCTCCCGCCTGACCGGCAGATTTTCGGCGATCATGCCGTCCGAGTCGGGGATAGACAGCACCTTTTTCTGTCCGCTCAACACCTCATACAGCAGTTCGGGAAGGCGGTGCAGCTCGTGAGTGCCGAACAATAAATCCACATAGGGATAGCTTTTTTGGATCTTTTCCGCCACCGCTTTTTGCTGGATCATACAGCCGCAAAGCCCGATCACCAGATCGGGACGCGCCCGTTTGAGCCGCTTTAGCTCCCCGATTAGTCCGAACACCCTGTCCTCGGCGTGTTCCCGCACCGCGCAGGTGTTATAAAGGATAAGCCCCGCTTCCTCCTTCCGGTCGGTAAAGCCGTAGCCCATTTCCGCCAGCATACCGCGGAGCTTTTCCCCGTCGTTGACATTTCCCTGACAGCCGAAGGTGTGAAGATGGCACAGCGGCGGCTCCAAATACCGCTTTGCCAGCAGCAAACGCACCCGCTCCCGATACGCCGCCTGCCGTTTTAATTCGCCGTCCGGCACAAATACCGACGAAAACGCCAACTCCGTCACCCCCGCTCCTTCGTTATCCTATCACTTTTTGTCAAAAAACGCAAGAGCAGGTTAGACCTTTTCGGGGGTCAGCGCCTCCCGCGGTGTGACAAAGGCGGTTTTATAACGGTCGAAGATCACCATACCGGGGCGGGCGCCGTTCGGCTTTTTCACATTCCGCACCTCGGTGTAATCCACCGGCGCCTGTCCGCTCTCCCGTGCCTTGGAATGAAAAGCGGCAAGCTCCGCCGCCTCGGTCAGGGTGCGGTCGGGCGGCGTTTTCCCCTCGGTCACCACAATGACATGGGAACCCGGCGCCTTTTGCACATGAAGCCAGATATCGCATCCCCTTGCCCGCCTCAGCGTCAGCTCGTCATTTTGCTTATTGTTCCGCCCGCAGAGGATCAAAAACCCGTCGGAGGAACGGTAGGAAAGCGGCGGCCGTGGACGGAGCATTTTATTTTTGTTTTTGTAATGCTTGAGATACCCCTGCTCCGACAGTTCCTCCCGTATCTCGAGCAGTTCGCTCTCGCCGGTCGTCCTGCTGACCGCGTCAAACACGCTGTCGAGATAGGAAAGCTCCTGCTCCGACTCGGCAAGAAGGGAAGTCAGCTTTTCCTCCGCCGCGCAGGCTTTGCGGTACTGCTTAAAATACCACTGGGCGTTTTCCACCGGCGTGTCCTGCGGGCGAAGCGGCACCGTAACGGTGGTGTTGTCATAATAATTATAAAGCTCCGCCGAGGACTGCCCTTTCTGCAAGTCATAAAGCTGCGCCTGGA
>CANQKG010000172.1 GCA_947624425.1 uncultured Clostridia bacterium
TATATGGTCACCGTTTCGGCAGGGCTGAACACCCATCGGGATAACTCCAAAAAAGCGCTGGCATCAGGCAGCGTTACCAGAGGGGAGTACCTGCGCGCCGCCGAAAATATCTGCCGGTTTCTGATGCGCTCTCCTTCGATGCAGGGGAGGAAAAAGATCACCGTTGCCGCCGCATTCGGGGACAGTGAGGATCAGATTCGCCATGCAAAATCGAACGGCGTCACACCGGCAATACTAGACCTTGGCGGATTTGGAAGCGAAAAAGGGGAAAGCGTTGTCTTTGCGGTCACGCTGCAAAAGCGGGGCAGGCATCTGCTGAAAATGGTTTTGCAAAGTGAAAGCCCGGACGATCTTGCTCAACTGCCGCTGTCGATCTTTCAGGGAACCGAGCTGCTCGGAAGCGTTACCCTAAGCGGGCGAGAGCGAAAAGGGAAAACGGTGAAGTTTGAGCTGTTTGCAAACGGCACGGTCTATCTCCGCTTTTTCGCCGCGGAAGCCGGACTGCATATCCGCTCCTGCGAGATCATACCGTAACATAAAGAGGGCGTTCTCATCATGAGAACGCCCTCTTTTGGTTGTTTTTTCAGGCTGCAAAGCCCGCGAACTAATTCTTCTTTTGTTACAGCTTCCTGACCGGCCGCAGAACCTGGTATCCCAGTCCCTCCGGATAATGCCGCTGGTAGCACTGGCATTCCTCTTCGTTCCACGCAAAGCCCATCTCCGTCGGGTCAAAGCTCCACGCCGTTTCTTCTACCCGGCGCATGACCTCATCGTTGTCTTCCAGATAGGCAAAAGGCGGATGAGAGAACACCAGATAGTAACTGCCCGGAAACTCGCCGCGCAGCTCAAATCCTTCGGGTATTGTGATACCGGTCTGCCCCGAAGCGATACCGGCGCCGTAGAAATAGCTCCGTTTACCGTTACGATTGACCCAACCGGCGGTATGGGCGGTCACAATCCGGTCTGTTTCCGGCAGACTGGTCACAATTCCGGTCAGCAGATCGCAGTCATGTCCCGGCCAGATCGGACCGTCCTTTGTCTCACTGCGCCGATAGACGCCGAGGTACTTATGCGCGGGGATATACTCCACCCGCACTGTGGGAATAGATAAATGGCTCATGTCTACATCTCCATTTCGATTGATTAGAAAGGGGGTCAGTACAACCTTGCGGCAGAGAATGGGAATGGGAGTCGGGTGTTTTCGATAACCTGATGGGGAAATTCGGTATGCGGCGCGAAAGGCTCTTGTCAGCGCCGTTTGTGACGAGAACCCATATTCCAACGCGATTTCCACAATCGGCATATCCGTATCCCGCAAAGCAAGGGCTGCCATGGCCAGCCGTCGTTTTGCGGTGTAGTCCCGAATGGTCATTCCGCAGATGCGATGGAACTGCACCGAACAGTAGTAAGGAGAATATCCAATCTGCTGTGATATCTCAGATAGCGACGGATTTTCCGCTGCGTGTTCATCGATCCAATCAATCAGCCGCTGTGCGGCTTTGACCCATTCCTGCATGGGGTTCTGCCTCCTTTCCGCTATCAGTATAACAGATGCAGACAGAAAAAATCTTTACCTCGGTTGTGAAATTTGGGCGGTCGCTTGAGCGTAAAACGCAGAGTGCGACAGCCCTTTCATCAGGTTGCAAAGCCCGCGAACTGATTTTGATAAAGCCGGTAATAACAGCCCTTTTGCGCGAGAAGCTGCTCATGACTGCCCGCTTCGGCGATCTTGCCGTCCTCCAGCACAATGATCCGGTCGGCGTCCCGAATGGTGGAAAGCCGGTGTGCGATAATCAGGCTGGTGCGCCCTTTCATCAGGGCGATCATCGCCTCCTGGATATACACCTCGGTGCGGGTGTCGATATTGGAGGTCGCTTCGTCCAAAATCAAAATTTTCGGGTCTGCCAGTACCGCGCGGGCAATGGCAATCAGCTGCCGCTGCCCTTGGCTTAGATTGCCGCCGCCCTCGGTCAGCATGGTATCATAGCCCTCGTTCATTCGCTCGGCAAAGCGGTCGACCCGTGCCAAACGCGCCGCGCGGATCACTTCCTCATCGGTCGCGTCCTCTCTGCCGTACCGGATGTTATTGGCAATGGTGTCGGCAAAAATCACGGTGTCCTGCAGGACGATCGCAATGCTTTTGCGCAGTTCGTCCTTTTTGATCTCCCGAATCGGGATATCGTCCAGCCGGATCACGCCCTGATCCACCTCATAGAAGCGGGTCAGCAGATTGACGACCGTGGTCTTGCCCGAGCCGGTTGCGCCGACCAGAGCGACCGTTTCACCCGGCTTTACTTGCAAATCAAAATCCTTTAGAACCGGCTCGCCCTCCTTGTAGGCAAAATGGATATGGGAAAAATCGATGTTCCCGATCACATCTTCGACAGGATGGGGAACACTGCCCTCGTCGATCTCCGATTTTTCGTCCATAACGGCGAATACCCGTTCCGCGCCCGCAATGGCGGTTTGAATTTGGGCGTACTGATTGGCAAGCTCGTGCAGCGGACGGGTGAACTGCTTGGAATACTGGATAAACGCGGCGATGGTGCCGACGCTGATCCACCCTTCAATGGCAAACCAGCCGCCGAACGCGGCGATAATGAGGAAGCCCAGATTGCTGATAAACATCATCAGCGGACCCATGGTGCCGCCCAGTGCCTGCGCCCTGATCCCGTATTTCTTGAGCTTTTTGTTGATGCTGCCGAATTGGTGTTCCGCCGCCTCCTCCCGTCCGAAGGCGACCACCGTCCGGTAGCCGATCACCATTTCCTCAATGTGTCCGTTTAAGATGCCGAGATACTTCTGCTGCTTTGGGAAGTACTTCCGCATATACCGGGACATACGGGTGGTCACCAAAACGGTGAGCAGCACCGTAATCATGCTGATGAGGGTCAAAAGCGGACTGTAGATCAGCATGATGACAAGGGTCCCCACCACGGTCAGGCTGCCCGAGATCAGCGAGGCGATCGACATGGAAACGGTGTTGGAAATACTTTCCACGTCGTTTGTCATCCGGCTCATGATGTCGCCGTGGGGATGGGTGTCAAGATATTTGATCGGGAGACGGCTGACCTTTACAAAAAGGTCGTCCCGCATGGTGCGGACGGTGTTCTGGGAAAGATTTGCCGCCGCGATCCCCTGAATAAAGGTGCAGAATGCGGAGAGCAGGTAAGAGGCCAGAAGCAGGATCAAAACGATCTTAAACACCCGCCGCCGGCCGGAGGGCTTCTCCTCCCGGGGCGCCTCCTT
>CANQKG010000173.1 GCA_947624425.1 uncultured Clostridia bacterium
GGAATGGCGCTGCGGTCAATTTTGCGCGAGCGTTACCGCGAGCAATAGCAAAACCCAGAACCGCAAGAGGTAAGGACTGCGCGTGATGCGTTTTCCTAAGCTAAATGCTGTTGCCAATGCCTCCCTTGTCAAAGGGAGGGGGACCGCGCAAAGCGCGGTGGAGGGATTCAATTTCTTAAAAACAGAAGCTCCGGCAAATACCGGAGCTTCTGTTTTTGACTGTGCGCCGCGGTTCCGAAGGGCATTGGAACCACAAACGACCGCCAAATGCGCGCTGCACTTATATAGGTGCAATATCAGTATAAACTTTTCATACAATAATGTCAAGCACATTTTGTGCTTATATAAGTACAAAAACGGGTGATGCTATGAACGCGGAGTATGAAAAGCGGTTTGGACGGCAGCTGCGGCGGCTGAGAGAAGCGCGGCATATGACCCAGGAGCAGCTTTCGGTAAAGCTCCAGCTGGCGGGCTGTGACGTCACGCGAAGCGCGCTGGCGAAAATGGAGGTCGGGCAGCGGCATATTTATCCCGACGAGATCAGATTGCTCAGGGAGATTTTGAACACCTCGTTTGACGCGATGTTTTACGGGGAATAGTCCCATGACCGGAGTGTAACGTCTCCGGTCTTTTTTCTTAAACAAAACTTAATCGGTTTGCATATTGAATCTTGATCGGATAACCGATACAATATGGACAGAACGCACAGGAGGAGCCGCCATGTACCACATTTTGATCTGCGATGATGACCGCGATATTGTAAACGCCTTAAAAATCTATCTGACCAATCCGAATTACCGCCTGTTTGAGGCTTATAACGGATATGAGGCTTTGGAACTTCTGAAAAAAGAGGAGATCCACCTCATCCTGCTTGACGTCATGATGCCGAAAATGGACGGCATGACCGCTCTGGCGCAGATCCGAAGAAGCCACGATCTGCCGATCATTCTGCTGACCGCCAAGAGCGAGGACAACGATAAGATACTGGGGTTAAATGTCGGCGCGGACGACTATATCACAAAGCCGTTCAATCCGCTGGAGGTGGTTGCCAGAGTCAATTCGCAGCTGCGCCGGTATACCCGCTTCGGATCGGGGACGGAATCGCCGGAATGTTATACGCTGGGCGGAATCGAACTCAACGACCGGAATAAAACGGTCACGGTAGACGGCGAGAGCGTTTCTCTGACCCCAAAGGAATACGAGATCTTAAAGCTCCTGATCGCGTCGCCGGATAAGGTGTATTCTCCCAAGGAAATTTACCGGCTGGTCTGGAAGGAGGAGCCGCTGTCCGGCAATGAGAATACGGTGGCGGTGCATATCCGGCACCTGCGGGAGAAAATCGAGATCGACCCGAACGACCCGCGCTGCCTCAAAGTGATCTTCGGACAGGGGTATAAAATGGAGGGAGGAAGAAACCGGTGAAGCGATTTTCCCGCTCTGTCGGCGGCAAGCTTGTTTGTATTCTGTTGCTTTTTGCCGCCGTTTGGGTGCTGATCGGAATGTTCTGGGGCGTCGGTCAGCTATGGAAGTATGATATGTATCGGCAAGGGGAAGAGGAAGTACTGGAAGCGCATCGGGATAGCGCCTATGCCTCCTTTGCGGCTTCCTTTTTGAAGGATTATTTGCAAAACGAGGCCGAGAAAGAGAACCCTGCAAAGGGGATCGCGGTATCGATTTTGCATGATAATAAAGCGCTTGCCTTTCAAACCGAGGAAGCGGACTTGGCGATTCAATCGGACTGGGCTCGTTATACCTATGATTTTATCACAAAAACCGCGCCGAACGGAAAGGTCGAAACCATCTGGAGGTGCGAGCCGGACTTTACGTTGGAGCAGATGGAGCATTACCATGTCATTGTTTTCCTTGATCCGGCAACGGCGTTTACGCGGCCGGACGGCTTGGAAAGCTTTGTGATCCACTTTGTTTATCTGCTTCGGTATGTCATCTATCTTATTATGGCGGCAGTCATCGCCTTTTGCGTGTTCCTTTATGTCCGGCTGCTCTCTGCGGCAGGTCGGCGTCCCGATACCGACGAGATTTCCGAAAAGCCGTCCTGCCGGTTCCCGTTTGACGGAATGGTTCTGATTGCCGCTGTATTTTTGCTGCTTTTGTTTTTATACTTGCCTGCGGCTATCGGAATCACGGCGGCGATCCTCCTTTTCACCGGCCTTTCGATGAGCGCCGCGTCCCGGTTGCGGCAGGGTGTGCTGTGGAAGACCTGTTTTCTTCGGAATGGTCCGAGAACGGTCAAACAGCTTTTCTCACTGCTGCCCGAATTTCCCGGAATATGGCGGGTCGCTTTGGCTGTGCTTCTCTTCACCGCTTTGGAGCTGGCAGTGCTTCTCTATTATCGGAGTATGGAGTTATTGCTGCCATATCAGCGGCGAATCGATCAGCTTATCCTATTCTGGGCGATGGAAAAAGCGGTGGTGATCCCGTTGCTCCTCTTTTCGGCGGCGGCAATCCGCCGCCTTGAATGGGGTGGTGCGCGTATCCGGGCGGGAGAGCTTACCTATCACATCTCCACCGAAGGACTGTTTGGCGTTTTTCGGCGTCATGCAGAAACGCTCAACGGTATTTCGGAAGTGATTTCCCAATCGGTCGAAGAACAGCTTCAAAGTGAGCGCACAAAAACAGAGCTCATCACCAATGTGTCGCACGATATCAAAACGCCGCTTACCTCTATCATCAATTACGCTTCGCTGATTGCCGGCGAACGGTGCGATCATCCGACCGTTACCGAGTATGCCGAGGTGCTGGTGCGCCAGTCCGAAAAGCTGAAGCGCCTTCTTGACGATTTGGTGGAAGCCGCCAAAATCAGCGGCGGACGTCTGGAGCTTTCTCCGGTGCGCTGTGAGGCTTCGGTGCTTCTCTCCCAAGCGTCGGGAGAGTATACGGAAAAGCTTGCCAATGCCGGTATCACGCCCGTGCTGGAGCTGCCGGAGGACGCTCCCTGTATTTTGGCGGACAGACGGAAGATGTGGCGGATCTTTGAAAATCTCCTGGAAAATATTTGTCATTATGCGCAAAGCGGTACCCGCGCCTATCTTACGCTCCGGGTCAAAGACGGGCAGGCGGTGTTTACCTTCAAAAACATCTCACGGGAGCAGCTGGATATTCCGGCGGAGGAACTGATGGAGCGGTTTGTGCGGGGCGATATAGCCAGAA
>CANQKG010000174.1 GCA_947624425.1 uncultured Clostridia bacterium
CTCACCATACAGGCGGTAGGTCTGCCGGTCGGCGGTGGCGGCAAGCTCCTCCCGCTGTGCCGCCATCCGGCGGGAGACCCGCTCGGTGGTCTGCACCAGCAGCCGCAACAGGTCATGCGAACGCTGCCGCATCCGCTCCTGCCGATCCCGCTCGTCATAGAAAAAATCGAGTAGCTCGCTTGCCGAGCCAAAGGTACGGGACAGGCAGGCAGTACCGTACTGCCGCAATGGGAGGAAGCTGTACTCCACCGGCTTGCCGGTTTTCGCGTCTAATACGGCGGTATATTCCGGCGATCCTTCCTCCACCCTGCGCTGCAATTCATGGAGGAAAAACCGAAGCCGATCCCATTCCTCGCCATCGAGTTCCTTTTGGCTGTGATCCGCGCCGCGGGTGACATATCCCGCGATCTCCCGACAAAGCAGAGGCGACAAGCCCTGCACGCCGCCAAGCAGTGCATCGGGCAGCTTTTTTTCAGGCAGGCTTTGCAGGCGTTTTGCAATTTCCTCAAAGGAGGACAACGCCGACAGCTTATCCTGCGGCGGCGGCATACGGTAGTCCATACCGGGCAGAACCGGCCGCACCGATGACATATCCCGTCCGACCCGCTTGACCGCGTCGATCACCTGCCCGCCGCGGATCAAAATCAGATTGCTCCGCCGCCCCATCATCTCGCAGGCGAGTGTAAGCAGTTCCTTATCCCCGATCTCGTTTACCGCTTCGAAATCAAAATAAAGCACCCGTTCCAGACCGGGCTGGCGGATCGCCGCAAGCCTGCCGTTTCCGATATGCTTGCGCAAAAGCTGGCAGAACATCGGCGGCGTTTTGGGGTTTTCCGCCGTCTGCGCGGTCAGATGCGCCCGCGGGCTGGCGGCGCCTGCGCTCAAAAGCAGTCTCTGCTGCCCCGCACGGGTGCGAAACTGTATCGTGACGTCCTCCCGTGCAGGCTGGTGGATTTTATCCACCCGACCGCCCACCAGTGCGTCCGACAGCTCCTGCCGCAAGAAATGTATCAAAAGTCCGTCCAGCGCCATACGGCACCTCCTATGCCCGAAACGGTGATGACTCCGGCGCGATCTCAACCGAAAGCGCCGGAAATGCGGCGGCCAGCCGCTGTTTGAGCGAGGGCAGGACCACCCGCTCCGTTTCAAAATGTCCCGCCTCCACCACGGTGATCCCGGCGTGCGCCGCCGAAAGCGCCTGATGATGTTTGAGTTCACCGGTCACAAACGCATCTGCGCCCGCATGGATCGCGGCGGACAAAAATTCCCCGCCCGCTCCGCTTGCGACCGCCGCCGTACAAATCGGGCGGCTGCCGCAGACCATGCGCGGATGCGAAGTGCCAAGCGTGTCCGACACAAAAGCGCCAAACCGTTCGGGCGGTATTGGAGCAAGCGCGCCAAGCCTGCCAAAGCCCTCGCTGTCCGGCAGTATGTGAGGATCGGTCAAACCCAGAGCCTCCGCAAGACAGTCGTTCACGCCGCCGGGCGCACGGTCAAGCGAGGTATGATACGCCGCCACCGTGACCCCTTTTAAAAGCGCACGGGCAGGCAGGCTCTCCCGCGTGAGGCAGGAAAGCGGCGTGAAAAGAAGCGGATGATGGGTGAGGATCAGCGTCCCCGCTTTTGCTTTGTCCAGCACCGCATCGGTACAGTCGAGCGCCAGCAGTACCCGCGTGATCTCATCCTCTTTGCTTCCGACTTGAAGCCCGCAGTTATCCCCTTCCTCGGCAAGCTCAGGCGGTGCGAGCGTTTCCATAAAGGTAAGTATTTCGAAAGCCTTCATGTCATTTCCTCCAAACAATGCTCCAGCGCCAGGAGAAGCTCCTTTGTCTCCGCAGCGTCCCGTCCCGACCGGGAAAGCCCGTCATACCGGCGCTTTACCCGGCGCAGCTGCATTTTAACATAGCACACACTGTCCTCATCGCGGTTTTGGGGCAGCAGTCCGACCACCGCCTCGACCGGTGTGAGTGTGCGCCGTTTGCCGGTATAGGACAGCGAAAACAGATCATAACAGTGCCGCCCTTCCCTCACGGCGCACTCCGCCTCTACCGCGAAGCCCTTGTCCGCCAGAAACCGGCGCAGCTCCGGTTGGCAGCTTTGCGGCTGGAGGATGAGCCGGATCGACCGATCGCAAAGCCACGCGGCACGCTCGATGATTCGAAGCATGGTCATGCCGCCCATCCCCGCCATGATGATGTCCTCCGCGCTGCCGGACGGGATCTGATCCAGTCCGTCCGACAGGCAGAGCGTGATCTTTTCGGAGAGCCCTGCGCGTTTTACCGTCTCCGCCGCGCGGGAAAGCGGACCGGCACGCAGATCCGCCGCGATCCCACCGGGGCAGATCCCCTGTGACACCAGCCAGACCGGCAGACAGCCGTGATCGGTTCCGACATCGCAAAACCGGCTGCCCTGCCGCACCAGCCCTGCCACGGCGGCAAGCCTTGGAGATAGCGTCATCTCCGTCCTCCTTTTAAGAAAACGGCTGCCGGCGGGTACCGGCAGCCGGAGCGTTTTATTTTCCGTTTAAGTGCGTGTTGAGCTTTTCCACCAGCTCATCGCAGGAAACACCGTGAACCGCGCAGGCTTCCGCCAGCGATTCGCCGCGGGAAGCGGGACAGCCCAAACAGTGCATTCCCATCTCCAGAAAATATTCCGCCGTCGTGCGGTCAAAATCCAGCACATCGCCGATCAGCGTATCCTTTGTGACCTCCATGTTTTTTCCTCCTGTCCTGCGGCAGCAGCCGCATTCACAGCATTTGCCGATTTGTCTTTAGTATACAGGATTTCTCCCGCTTTTTCAAGTATTTCCCGATATGTTCTTGCCTTGCCCACAGTTTATTCACAGTTTTTTCATCATTTTTCGCGTGATTCGAGATACAATATTTCATATCCTAATGAAATCGGAGGGGTTTGATGTTCGGATATATCAAGCCCTGCCGCGCAGAGCTGAAGGTCAAGGAGTTCGAGGCCTACCGCGGCGTTTACTGCGGTCTTTGCCGCAGGATCGGGAAGGAGTACGGGCTGCTTGCCCGCTGCACCCTGAGTTACGACTATGCCTTTCTTGCCCTGTTGCAGCTCACGGTGCAAAAGGCGGACTGTGCCTTTACCGCCT
>CANQKG010000175.1 GCA_947624425.1 uncultured Clostridia bacterium
TCAGCCTTCTGACCGCGCAGTACCGGAAAGGGAAAGGGCTAAGCCGGAGGGAAATGCGCGAAAACATGAAAAGCATCGTCCGCGCATTTGCGGAGATACCGGTGCTTCGGGTACCCAAGGTAAAGGTGGGGGTCGTCGGCGAGATCTATGTGAAATTCTCGCCGCTCGGCAACAGCAATCTGGAGGGCTTCCTCCACAGCGAGGACGCCGAGGTGGTCGTGCCGGGACTGATCGACTTTATCATCTTCAAAACCGATAACCGTCTGGAGGACAGTAAGCTCTACGGCGGAAATCCGTTTAAGGATATGGTGGTGCGCGCACTGCTCAATTACTTCATTCAGTGCGAGGATATGCTGATCGCCGCCCTGCGCGATTACCCGCAGTTTGAACCGCCTGCCGGCTACCGTCATATCAAAACGCTGGTCAAAGACTATATCGGCTATGGCAGTAAAATGGGCGAGGGCTGGCTGCTCACGGCGGAGATGCTGGAAATGATCGAAACCGGCACCAATAATATCGTCTGCACCCAGCCGTTCGGCTGCCTGCCCAACCACATTGTCGGAAAGGGCATGTTCCGGAAGATCAAGGACACTCACCCCAATGCGAATATCGTCGCGATCGACTATGACCCGGGCGCTACCAAGGTGAATCAGGAAAACCGGATCAAGCTGATGCTGGCGACCGCAAGGGATCACCTTGCCGAGGTGCAGACCGCAGAAAACACCGCAGCTAAGCCTGTCACCGTATAATTTGCCGCTTTGCCGCACACAATGAAAGGGAAACTGATTTAGTGAGGTGCGGTATGGCGGAAAACGGCTGGATACGCAATCCCAACGGCAGCGATGCGCCGGGCAATTCTACGGCGGAGGAACCGATTGATGAGGAAAAACGGGAAGAGATCGTAGAAACCGGCTCGATCACCACAAAAGGGCGGCATTATATCCACTGCCTGACAGTGATCGGTCAGGTGGAGGGGCATTACACTCTGCCGCCCCAGAATAAGACCACCAAGTACGAGCATGTGATCCCACAGCTGGTGGCAATCGAGCAATCGGAGGAGATCGACGGGCTGGTCATCATTCTCAACACGGTCGGCGGTGATGTGGAAGCGGGTCTTGCCATTGCGGAGCTGATTGCGGGGATGAAAAAGCCGACCGCCTCGCTGGTGCTGGGCGGCGGACATTCGATCGGCGTGCCGCTGGCGGTCAGTGCCAACCGTTCGTTTATCGTATCCTCTGCCACCATGACCATTCACCCGGTTCGCATGAACGGCACCGTGCTGGGGATTCCCCAGACCCTTTCCTACTTCGACCGTATGCAGGACAGGATCGTGCGGTTTGTCACCGACAATTCGGGGATCAGCGATGAGCGCTTTCGGGCGCTGATGATGACCACCGGTGAGCTTGCCATGGACGTCGGCACCGTGCTCGACGGCTCTGCCGCCGTGTCGGAGGGGATCATTGATGCGCTGGGCGGCTTGTCCGACGCGATCTCATACCTCAACGAACAGATCGATCGGAAAAAGGCAGAAAAGGGGGAGAGCGTATGCTCTACACCGTAGTTTCACTGCTGGACGTCTTTCCGGCGCCCGAATATGAAGCAAAACCGCAGCCGCCTCGGAGCACCGACCCGTTTTCCTATCTGGAAACGCCGGAGCTAACCGAAGTACAGCTTGTCACCCCAACTCAAATCATAAGGAGTCAACCGCTATGAACATCTTTGTTGTTATTTTTCAGGCGATCGTGCAGGGACTGTCGGAGTTCCTGCCCATATCCAGTTCGGGACATCTTTCGCTGGTGCAGCATTTCACCGGCGTGGAGGGGGACGAAGCGGTGCTTTTGACGGTGATGCTCCACATGGGTACGCTGATCGCCGTCATCATCGCGTTTTACCCGCTGATCTGGTCGCTGCTCAAGGAATTCGGCAGAATGGTAAAGGACGTCTTTACGGGGAAATTCCATTGGAAAGAGATGAACCCCGAAAGACGGATGATCTTTATGCTGATTATCTCCTGCGCCATGCTGCTGCCCTTTTACATATTCAAGGACTTTTTCACCGGCGTTGCCTCCGACCGCGATATTGTGCTGGAGGGCTTCTGCTTCCTCTATACGGCGGCGATCCTCTATCTCTCCGACCGCTGTGTCAACGGACAAAAGACCTATGGGGGGATTCGGGTGCGTGACGCGGTGCGGGTCGGCATTTTTCAGGGCTTTGCGCTGCTGCCGGGCGTTTCCCGTTCCGGCTCCACCATCGCAGGCGGACTGTTTTCCGGCTTTACGCGGGAAACGGCGGTGGAGTACTCCTTTGTGCTGGGAATTCCGCCCATTCTGCTTGGCGGACTGCTGGAATTGAAGGATTACGATCCCGCGGCCGGTTCGGTCGGTATTTTCTCGCTGATCGTCGGCTTTGTGATCGCGGCAGTGGTCGGCTTTCTGGCGATTAAAATGGTCAAATGGCTGATCCACAGCGATAAATTCAAATACTTTGCCTATTATACCGGCATACTCGGTATCGTCACCGTGGTGGTCGGCACCATAGAGCATATCATGGCATGAATACATAGGGAAGGAAGTCAACCGTGGCAGCATCAAAGAAAAAACGAAAAACCGCAGCTAAAAAGCCGCAGACAAAACCGGTGCGGAAAACCTCGAAAAAACCCGAGCCAAACCCGCAGACCAAGCGGGTTTGGGAAATTTTGCTGTTTGCGTTCGGCTTGCTGCTGCTCTGCCTGACATGGGTGCGGGGCGAAAGCTTGTGGCTTATTTTGCACAACGGGCTGTTCGGGCTGTTCGGCTGGATGGCCTATCTGCTTTCTCCCATTCTGATCGCCGTGGCGGTGCTTGTCAGCACCGGGCGGCAGATCGGCGGATTTTATCATAAAATCTGGCAGTCCGCCTTGTTTTTTCTGCTGCTTTGCGCGCAGGTGCAGATTTTGCAGATCGGCGAGGTGCCGACTCTCTCCGTGCTGTTTGGGGACGGGGTGGAGCGGCACGGCGGCGGCGTGATCGGCGGACTGATCGCGTGGCCGCTTCTCAAAGCCTGCGGGCGGGTCGGCGACGAGTACGCCGCCGACCTCCGAGGCCGGCAGGCGGCCGCCGTGGCCCGCGCCTA
>CANQKG010000176.1 GCA_947624425.1 uncultured Clostridia bacterium
CTGATTCCGCGCACATCATCTATTCGGATCAGTACACCGAGATGAATCAGGCGATGGACACCTACAGCTGGATCAAAGGGAAAACGACTCCCGCCGGTTACATCTTCGGCGACAACAACATTCACCCGGGTCCGGTCGGCCAGCTTGCCATGCTGCGTGATTTTGTGACGGATATCGGCATCTGGACCGAGGACAGCCCGATCACCAATCTCTATTACAGCCTGCTGGAGCAAAAGGAAAGTACAGCTGCGCCTACCGTTTCCCTCACAAACGGCAGCGCTCTGACCGTATCGGTAACGGCACTCGAAGCCCTTTATGGCAATACCGATTTGGGCGAGGTCACACTGGCCGCCAAGAGCGCGACCTCCGGCGAGGTGTACACCGTTTCCGCCAACACCTATGCAAACGGCGCCGACGCCGATCCGGTTCTGTCCGATCTGCCGGGCGGAGAATATGAGGTGACGGTATCGGCGGTCACGAAGGCGACTGCGACCCGGGTGACCTTCGCGCCGGTGACCGTTACGGTTCCCGATTCGTTCCTGCCGGGCGATGTGAACGGCGACAAAGAGGTGGCAGTTCCCGATGCGCTGAAAGCGCTTCGTGCGGCGGTAGGTCTGGAAACCCTGACCGGCAACGCCTTCAAGGCTGCCGACATGAACCATTCCGGCGTCATCGAAGTGACCGATGCGCTGGAGATCCTCCGCATGGCGGTAGGTCTGGCATAACATCAGTACAAAAAGGAAGCGGGCAATTTGCCCGCTTCCTTTTTGCGCTTTTTTATGACTGTTAAGAGGCTTCCGGTTCTTTCCGCTTCCGTTTGCCGTGAACCACCCGCGGTTCCTCGGTGCCGTTTACCACGCCCTCGGTGATGATGACCGAGGAAACGGTGGAATCGGACGGGACGGTGAACATCAGCTCGGACAGCACGCCCTCGATGATGCCGCGCAGTCCGCGCGCGCCCGTTTTCCGCTCCAGCGCCTGATGCGCCATGGCATAGAGCGCCGGTTCCTGAATCTCCAGCCGTACGCCGTCCATGCCGAACAGAGACTGATACTGCTTGACCAGCGCGTTCTTCGGCTCCAGCGCGATTTTCACCAACGCCTTTTCGTCCAACTGCTCCAGCGAGGTGATGACCGGCAGCCGCCCGACCAATTCGGGGATCAGCCCGTATTTCACCAGATCGTGGGGCGTAGTCTCCTTCAAAATATTCTCCTTTTCCCGGTCGGCGCGGCTTTTGATCTCGGCGCCAAAGCCGAGCGAGCTGCTTTGGATCCGCTGTTCGATGATCTTATCGATCCCGTCAAACGCGCCGCCGCAGATAAAGAGTATATTGGAGGTGTCCACCGGAATAAACTCCTGATTTGGGTGCTTCCTGCCGCCCTGCGGCGGTACATTCGACACCGTTCCCTCAATGATTTTCAGCAATGCCTGCTGCACGCCCTCCCCGCTGACGTCGCGGGTAATCGAGGGGTTCTCGCTCCGGCGGCTGATTTTATCGATCTCGTCAATATAGATGATACCGCGCTGCGCCGCTTCCACATCAAAGTCGGCCGCCTGAAGCAGGCGCACCAGCACATTCTCCACATCCTCGCCCACATAACCCGCTTCGGTCAGGGTCGTGGCGTCGGCAATCGCAAAAGGAACATGAAGCTGTCTGGCAAGGGTGCGCGCCAGCTCGGTTTTGCCCACGCCGGTAGGTCCCAGCAGCAGCACATTGCTTTTTTGCAGCTCCACATCGTCCTGTTTCGTCTTTTGGGTGATCCGCTTATAGTGGTTATACACCGCTACTGCCAGCACCTTTTTTGCCTCGTCCTGCCCGATCACATAGTCGTCCAGAAACTTCTTGATCTCAGCAGGCTTCGGAATAACAAGCTCCGCCGGCGCGCTCTTTTTCTTTTTGGGCGCAGGCGACAGCACGCCGTCCTCCACCAGCATATGATGGCACAGCGCCACGCACTCGTCACAGATAAACGAATTCAATCCGTACAGCATCCGCTGTACCTGCTGCTCGCTTTTTCCGCAAAAGCTGCAGCGGCAGATGCGGCTATCCTCGAAATTCGGCATACCTTCTCCTTTACTGCTGTTTATCGATCACCTTATCGATCAGACCGTACTCCAGCGCCTCGGCAGCCGCCATAAAGTTATCCCGCTCGGTATCCCGCGCAATGACCTCCAGCGGCTGACCGGTTCTCTCCGACAAGATCTGATTCAGCTTCTCTCTGGTGCGAACCAGATGGTCGGAATGGATCTTGATGTCGGTACACTGACCCGAAAGCCCGCCCGAGATCAGCGGCTGATGGATCATGATCTCGCTGTTGGGCAGGGCGAACCGCTTGCCCTTGGCGCCCGCCGTCAGAAGCAGCGACCCCATAGACGCCGCCAATCCGATGCAGATGGTGGACACGTCGCACTTGATATAGTTCATGGTGTCAAAGATCGCCATGCCCGCCGTGATCGAGCCGCCCGGACTGTTGATATAGAGGTGGATATCCTTATCGGGATCCTGCCCTTCCAAATAGATCAGCTCGGCGACCACCACGCTGGCAGTATTGTCGTCAATCGGCTCGGACAGCATGATGATCCGGTCGTTTAACAGCCGGGAATAGATGTCATACGAGCGCTCTCCGCGGCTGGTCTGCTCCACAACATAAGGTATCAAGCTCATTTTCATACAGCCCCTTTCTAGGCATTTTTGATTTTGGCATTTTCCTTCACCAGGTCGATCGCCTTATTGACCGCCAGATCCATTTTGAACGAATCCTCCGGGATCAGCGAGCGAACCTGCTTTTCGTCCATCTTATACTGCTCGGCGAGCTTTGCATACTCGGCGTTGAGCTCCTCCTCGGGTACCTCGATCTTCTCCAGCTTGACGATCTCCTCGAGTGCCAGACGGATCTTCACCTGCTTTTCCGCCGGCTCGCGGAACTGCTTCCGGAAGGAGTCCATCTCCATGCCGGTGTACTGGAGATACAGGTCAAGGCTCATGCCCTGCTGCTGCAGCCGCATATCGAAGTTCCGCACTTCCTCGTCCACCCGATTTTCGTACATCACGTCGGGGAT
>CANQKG010000177.1 GCA_947624425.1 uncultured Clostridia bacterium
TGCCTCCCGTAGGAGTCTGGGCCGTGTCTCAGTCCCAATGTGGCCGTTCAACCTCTCAGTCCGGCTACTGATCGTCGCCTTGGTGAGCCGTTACCTCACCAACCAGCTAATCAGTCGCGAGCCCATCTCTCAGCGGATTGCTCCTTTGGTACCGGTATCATGCGATCCCGGTACGTTATGCGGTATTAGCGTTCGTTTCCAAACGTTATCCCCCTCTGAAAGGCAGGTTGCTCACGTGTTACTCACCCGTCCGCCACTCAGTATATCATGCCGCCCTCCGAAGAGCTTGGCTCGATATACTCCGTTCGACTTGCATGTGTTAGGCGCGCCGCCAGCGTTCGTCCTGAGCCAGGATCAAACTCTTAATCCATTTCTTCGAAGCCTCATCGGCTCCGTTTCGCTCTTGCGAATCACTAACGTTGTTCGTTAGCTTCTCTTTCCTTTTTTCCAAAGGAATTACTAACGGGTTTCTTGTACGATTTCCTCGTACTCGCATTGTTTAATTTTCAAGGTCCGCGCCGCTCCCCTTTTTGGGGACAGCTTCATTAGTATACCACCTCAACCACCCTTTGTCAACACCTTTTTTTATCTTTTTTTGAATTATTTTTAGAAGCATAAATATGGGGTTTTTGCTTCCTATATCTTGTGATTTTTCCTCTTTTTTACGGGAATACAAAAAACCGTCTTGCAATTTTCGGAGAGTGTGTTATAATAGATTTCGCTGTGATATGCGCCCGTAGCTCAGTTGGATAGAGTGTCAGACTCCGACTCTGAAGGTCGCTGGTTCGAATCCAGTCGGGCGTACCATAAAAAATGCCGCCTTTACGGCGGTATTTTTTATGGCAATAGGAATCGAGGGATTCGAACAGGGCGTGCCGACACAGTCGGTAAAAACAGTCCGGTGGACTGTTTTTAGCCCGCGGCTAGCGAATCCAGTCGGGCGTACCAAAAATCGGCAAGGCTCGCAAGAGACTTGTCGATTTTACTTTTTCACGATTCACTGCGGCGGCGAAGCGGCGGAATTTCTGCGCTGCGGTTTTGGTTCCGGCTGCCGTGAAACTGCGGTTTACAGAAAGCCGACTGTGTTTTGAATCCCACCACCGCGCTTTAGCGCGGTCCCCCTCCCTTTGACAAGGGAGGTTTTGACAAAGACGGCAGAATTGCGGTTTCGTTCTCGCCTCGCCGTTTCGTCCGCAGGACGCGCTTCGGCAAGAGCGCCCTTTGACAAGGGAGGTTTTGACAAAGACGGCAGAATTGCGGTTTCATTCTCGCCTCGCTTCATCGCCCACCGGGCGCGCTTCGGCAAGAGCGCCCTTTGACAAGGGAGGTTTTGACAGTTGTATTTCACTTTGCGGGAAATACGATAAGGGCGGCAGAAAGCCGCCCTTATTCTCTTATTTCACATAGTCTTCGCCGTCATAGCGAAGGGCGATATAGCCGCTGGGGATCTTGCCCCAGTACTCGCGGTCGGAGATTTTTGTTACCTCCTGCACCGTAACGGCAGTGCCCGCTTTCAGCACCGCCATATCCTGATTGAGCGCGTGCGCCTGCCCGTCGGCAGTCAGCTCGCTTTTCTTTTTCTGGGGCGACGCGGTGCCGATACCCGAACGCACCTTTACATTGGTGGTAAGGGTATAGACCCTGCCTGCGGTGAATGCCGGACGGTAGCCGTCGTCATAGGTTCCGATCGCATTGGGAATTCCAGAAATGGCGCAGACGTCCAGATAGCTGTCGGGCGCGGTGGTTTTCCGCACCTCGTAATGGCAATGGGAGCCGGTCGAGTTCCCGGTGCTGCCCTCGATCCCGATCTCCTGCCCGATCACCACGCGATCCCCGACCTTGACGAGCGTTTTGCTCATATGACCGTAATAGTACCGATAGCCGGTACCGTCCGCCTTGATTCTGACGTAGATGCCAAACCCCTTCGGGTCGTTGTTCCCGGCGATCTCGACCGTACCGGCGACGGTGGCATGGATCGTTTTGCTGTCCACACCCACCAGATCAAGCCCGTTATGCTTGCCGGGACGATAGAGTTGGCTGATTCTGAATTTTCCGTTATACGGACTGTTCATACAAATCCCTCCGGCTCATTCTATGCGCCTTGCCGGAGGAGTGTGCCGGACGGTCGGAGAGCTGCCGATAGGCGGACGCAATGACCGCCGCCGAGAGCAGAGCGGTGAGCAGGTCTGCCGCCGGCATGGAATACAGCACGCCGTCCAGCCCGAAAAAGACCGGCAGCAGCAGAGCAAGCCCCACGCCGAACAAGACCTCCCGCACCATCGAAAGCGCCGTGGACGCCGCCGCCTTTCCCATCGCCTGCAAAAAGATAAATGCCGCTTTGTTGAGGCAGGCAAACAGGATCATGCACAGGTAGATACGAAACGCCCTGACCGCGAACTCGGTGTAATAAACGCTTTCGTTTGCCGAGCCGAAAATCGCGATCAGCCGGTGCGGCAGCATCTCGACGACAAGCAGCGCCGCCAGACCGACTGCTCCCTCGCAGACCAGCAGCAGGGTGAGCAGCCGCTTGACCCGATCCCGTCTGTCGGCGCCCATATTATAGCCGACCACCGGAATACAGCCTGCCGCCATGCCGACCACCACCGAAATGACGATCTGAAACACCTTCATCACGATCCCGACCACCGCCATCGGAATCTGCGCGTATGCCGCCTGTCCGAATACCGCGTCCCGTGCGCCGTACTTGCGGATCATATTATTGATCGCCGCCATCGACGCGACCAGAGAAATCTGCGACAGAAAGCTTGTCACGCCCAGCGTCAGCGTCTTACAGGACACCTGCCGGCTCATACGAAAATGCCGCCGTTCCGGCTTGATCTGTTTCATACGGAAAAGATACCACACGGCCAAAACCGCCGTGGCGATCTGACCGAGTACCGTGGCGACCGCCGCGCCCATCATGCCCCACCGGAACACGAAAATAAAAACCGGGTCCAAAATGATGTTGATCACCGCGCCGAGCAGGGTGGAGACCATCGCGAATCTCGGCGCGCCGTCCGCCCGAATGATCG
>CANQKG010000178.1 GCA_947624425.1 uncultured Clostridia bacterium
GGCTAGGCGGCGCGCTAAAACCGGTCCGATCCCCTTGACCGCGCCCGAGGAAAGGTACCGCAATATGGCGGACGCGGTGGCAGGCAGCCGGCGCTCGAACATCTCCGCCTTAAACTGCTGGCCGTAGGTCGGGTGAGAGACATATTTGCCGGTCAGCGAAAGCTCCTCCCCCACTTCAACGCCGTGGAAGTCGCCCACCGCCGTCAAAAGCTCGGAGCCGACGGCAAGCTCGATCACGCCGAAGCCGGTTTCCGCATTGGTGTAGACCACATGATCCACCACGCCGTCCAGCTTCTGCAGCGACTCTTCATCGGCCATGCGATCCCCTCCCCTTAACAGTAGTTTAGAATATCAAGCGGCATATCCGCCATCGGCGCCGGATAGGGAAGCTCGTTTTGGCGGAAGCCGAAGCCGTAGCCCGCGCCGATAAAGGCAGTACCCGCCTCCTTTGCGCCGATTGCATCATAGGGACTGTCCCCGATCACCGCCTGCTGCGGCGGGCAGGAAAGCCCGGACAGGCACCGCCCTATGATCTGCGCTTTACTTTCCCATTCATCCCGCACCCCGCAGAAAACATCAAAATACGCCGCGAGGTCAAAGCGCTCCAGCACCGGCTCTATATAGCTTTCGAGCTTATAGGACGCCACGCCGAGCGCACAGCCTTTCTCTTTTAAAATCTGCAGAAGCTCGGCCATGCCGTCATACCGGGCAGCGTGAAACATGGCGCCGGCGGCGTATTCCTCCCGGTAAATCCGCACCGCGTCTTCCGCCGCCTCCTCCGGAACGCCGAACAGGTTGACAAACGAGCTTTTCAGCGTGGGTCCGATGGTGCCGGCCAGAATTTCATCGGTCGGCTCCGGACGCCCAAGACGCGCAAGCGCGCCGCGAAACGCCGCAAACACGCCGGGACTGGTGTCCAAAAGCGTACCGTCCAAATCAAAAATGTATGCCCGATATCTCATATTTCTCTCTCCTGTAAGAAAAAAGCACCCCTTCACCGAATGCAAGAAGTGCTTTTATTCCGGCATGGAAACATAGATTTTAATGACTTTGCTTCCTTTAAAATCATAGGTGGATTCGTTCGCCAGCAGCTTTTCACTATCCTCGTCTAAACGGATCACCTTACCGGCGGGTACGGTATCGGACGGCTCATAGGAAATGGAGTAATGCTTGCCGTCGATCCCAAGCGCCTCAAGCAAGGCAACATAATCGCTTTCGTCCATATCCCGATAATCCGGCAGGTAAACCTCCGAACTGCCGCTGCTCACCGTCAGCGTCAGCTTCAAAACAGGCTTAAAACGGCTGCCGAACAGCACAGACTGCTTGCAGACCAGTCCCGCGTCAAAATCATTATTGTAATCGGTAACCCAGGTGATATCGAAAAGCCCGTCATAAGCGGGATTGCTTTGGATCTCCTCCGGCGTTTTTCCGAGTAAATTGGGCATGGAGTGCATGATCACGCCCGAAGCTTCCTCCGACGGGGCTTCGGAGGAAGCGGCCTCCCAGGAAAAGGTGTTTTCCGAAACGGCGGAGCTTTCCTCCTGCGAACCGGTTCCGAACTGAAACATGGTGGAAATATCGGGACGAAAAACCGCATAATAAACGACCCCTGCCACCAAAATCACCGCCAAGGTTGAAACGGCGGCAATCACCGCGGCAAGACGCCGGTTGGAACGCTTCTTCCCTTTCTCGGCGCCGGCAGGCTCCACCGCGGTATGGGAAGGCTTTTCGGGAGGCCGGTGCATCTCCGCGCCCTCGCCCGCAAGTCCGTCAATCAGCGCCCGTACCGACTGGGGACGGTTCTCCGGCTGCACCTGCAGACCGGCCATAACGGTTTTGGCAACGGCGGCAGGCAGCTCCGGCAGCAGTTTTCGGATCGGCTCCAATTCGTCCTGTCGAACGCGATCCGCTGCGGGAGGCGGCGTGACGCCGGTCAGCATTCGGTAGATCAGTGCGCAGACGGCATAGACGTCCGTCCACGGCCCGTGCCAGCTTGAAACAAGATACTGTTCCGGCGCGGCATATCCGGCATAAAGCTGTGCGTTCAATTCGGTACGGACAGCACGAAGCGGGCTGATGGCAAAGCCGTCCAGCCGAAGCTCTCCCTTTCGGTTGAGCCAGACCGTATCCGGACTGATCCCGCGATGATACACCCGCGCCGTATGCGCCACTGCCAGCGCTTCCAATACGGGCAGGATCAGCTTTTTAACGGTACTCCACGGAAGATTTTCTTTCCGCCGCTGAAGATAATCCGAGAGAGGTATCCCGTCAATATGCTCGCAGACGGCGTAAACCGTTCCGTTTTGACGAAACAGCTCGTACACCTGAACGACGGAATGAAAGGTGCGCAGCTTGGTCAAACAGAGCATCAGCTCCGAAAAATCACTCATCAGCGCCTTATAATGCGCCTCTCTGCCCGGAAGCGGCATGACCTGCTGTCCGTCCTCCCCGCGGCGGGAAAGAGTGTCGGGCAAATACTCACGCACCGATACCGTGGCGTCGATTTTCAGGTCGTAGGCAATATAGGTGATGCTTTCGCTGTTGACGCGAAGCACCCGTCCGATCAGGTACCGCTGGTGAAGAACGGTGCGGGGCGGAAGATAACTGCCGGAGACGACCGGCGCTTCCCGATAGCCGCAATAGGGACACTGATTGGCCGCGGCGTCATATTCCCGCATACAGTTAAGGCATCTGCGCTGCCCTTCCATCCGTGTCCCCTCCTTTCGGATATGCGTACATAACTATTATACTTCCGCAGCGGCAGTTCGTCAAGAATCGTAACAGGGTTGTAACCGAAAAAACGCCTGCCGCACGGCAGGCAGTTCAGTCTGTCGAAAAATCGACTTTGACGGAAATATTTTTAATCCGTCACGGAGGCGGGCATGTACCGCCGTAGTGACACCTAAAGAGAAAACCGGTGCAGGCGGCGTCAGAATTGGCGTCAAGCCAAGCCGGTTTTCGACGAAAAGGGGGAATCGGGGGCTTTGCCGCCGAAACGCGCCCTGCGGGCGAAACAGTG
>CANQKG010000179.1 GCA_947624425.1 uncultured Clostridia bacterium
CTGTACCATCAGTTCCCCCTGCTCCAGCACAATCAGCCCGGTAAACCTGCCGGAGGCCTCGGTCAGGATTTTTATAACCTGCCCTTCCGGCGAATCCCCTCTGCCGGGATGTACCGACAACAGCACCCGGTCCCCCGGCATGGCGCCGAGGAAATACCGCCCCGGCACAAAGTACTCCTGTTCGCCCTCCGCCTCCTTGGCAAAGCCGAAGGTACGGTGAACCGACACAATGTCGCAAACCGTCATGCCAAGGTTGCGGCTCCAGAAAACTTTTCCGTTTTGCCGCACCGCCTGTCCTGAGCCGAGCAGTTCCTCCAGCCCGACCTTATCGGTGATTTCGCTTTCCCGCAGGCCGGCCTTTCCGGCCTTTTTCAGCAGTGTTTTTGCCGATTTCAAACGCTCACGCTCCCAAGTAAAATATGAATAAGACGCCGGCGGATAACCGGCGTCTTAAACTTTAATTGTGTTTCATGCGCCGCTGCTCACGGCTGCGGATGATCTTTTATTCGGCTTTCGGCTTAAGCGCACGGTAGACGACCGCCGCCATAAGCCGCGTTGCAGCCTACCAGCATGGCAGTGCCGCACCCGATGATGACAAGGACGGCAGTGCCGATCAGTTCAGCCAAATACTTTTTCATGTCATGATACCGCCTGCATAATAGACGTTCCACAGCTTGTCCCAGCTATTGTGAACAGGAGACCGGCAGACAAACGATCTTGCAGTCCTATTTACTCAACAGCGCGAATACGCCCAGCAGCACGGTCAGCAGGAAAAACGCCACCGCCATGATCTTGGTGAGCCGCGCCAGCATGGCTTCCTTGGTGCGGCCGCTGTTTTTCCCGAAATAGGAATCCGACATACCGGTCACCACGCCGATGCCCGAACGCTTGCTTTCCTGAAGCATGATGACAACGATCAAAAAGATACTGATGACAAGCAGCACTGCGCCGCCGATGATTTCCAAAAGACTCATGTTATTCCCTCCGGCAAAATAAACTCCGTACAGATAATCATAACACATGATTTTCACACTTGCAAGTATTTTTTTCACAGATTCGGAAAAGATAGAAAAGCACCGGTTCCGCCTTTTCATTCCTTTGCGTTTGCACGCGGCGGCAGGTGTGAAAAAGGCGAAGCGTATGCTTCGCCTTTTACATATTTAAAACAACAGATACAAAAGCGCCAGAATGGTAACGCTGTCCGCGCCCTCCCGATAGAGCAAAAGTGCCAGACCCAAAACCAGCCATCTGTCCCGGTCGGGACCGAGGCGGCTCAGCATCGCCGCCACCGGATCGCCGCGCTGCGGCTGCGGCTTTGGCTGCTGCGGTTTTACCGGTTCGGAATGGGAAGGCTGCGGCGAAAGGTGCGCGGCGGCGCGCCGCTGCATCTGCCGTACCCGCCGAATGGCGTCCTGCTGCATATTTTGTAGCTCCTGTCGGCTGTACTCTCTGCCCGGCATCTATCCGTTCCCCTTTCCGCCGATCAGCCCCGCCAGCAAACCGCTTTCGGTCAGCGCCGGCAGGAGCGCGAACAATCTCAGCATGCGGATCGCCTGATCCGCCTTCTCCTGCCGTTCGGGACGCAGATAGGGACGGATCGCACGAAGCAGACGGGTGTTATCATCCTCGGCGTTCATCTTGGAAAACGCCTGCTGCAGCTTCAAAAACGCCCCCATATCCGGCATAGCGGGCGGCGGCGCGCTCGGCGTGCTGCTCGGACCCGCCTGTCCGCCCAGCATGGAAAGAAGACCGGACAGATCCGGCGTGCCGGTCTGTTCGGACGAGGGCTGCTGCGGTGCCGCACTGCCGGCGTTCTCCAGCAGCTTCTGCACCGTCGCCATGGTATTCGGGTCCTGCATCGCCTGCTGCAGGGTCTGCATCAGATCGTCCATACCGGCTCTCCTTTCCGTTTTTTATTTCTGCTTCAACTGCCGCAGCAGCTGCTGCGCCTGCGGTGTACTGAGCATCTGCCGCAGCATCTGCGGATCCTGCATCGCCTGTTTGACCGAAGCCGCCTGTGCGCCGGGCAGCTTGCCGAGGTCGCCGGTTTGCAGCTGCCTTTGCAGCTCGTCTGCCGGAATACCCAGCTGTTTGCTCGCAAGTTGGAGCAAACGCATTGCCTGTGCCTGATTCCATTCTGCCAACTTCATCACACCCTCTTGTTTTTGGCTCGCCTATATGCTATGATACGAAAAAGGCCAGCTTCGCAGGAAAGGAGCGATCCCGATGCGTATCATTGTGGCGTCCGACTCGCACCGCCATTTTTCCGCTCTCGCCGCCGTTGCGGAACGGCATATGAACGAAACGAACCGCCTGCTCTTTCTCGGAGACGGGCTGGAGGATCTGCAAAATCTTTCCCTGCTTTATCCTAACCTCAGTGTATGCGCCGTGCGGGGAAATTGTGACTTTATGGGAGACGCGCCTCTCACCGGCATACTGGAAGCAGGCGGCAAGCGAATCTTTTACACCCACGGACATCAGTATTTTGTCAAGCGCGGCACCGGCACGCTGGAGGCTATGGCACGGCGGCAGCATGCCGACATCGCAGTTTACGGGCATACCCATGTTCCCTATGAGGGCTACCGTGACGGACTGTATCTGCTCTGCCCCGGCAGCATCGGCTCCCCGCAGTCCGGCAGGCCCGCTTACGGCATCATCGACATCACGCCCGCCGGGATCGTCACCCACCTGTGTCATCTGTAACCATGGTATGTGGAGAAAGAAAAAATATGAACGGTTCAGGCCGTGGCAAGGCACGGCGCGGAATCGGAAAAGTGATACGCACCGTCACGCGGCTGCGGCAGAATTTCAAAAGCGGCCGCATGACCGCAAAGCGGAAAGGGGAGAAAGTCACCCTCCTGTCGAAAACGCTTGACGGCGAGCAAAAATCCTGCTATAATAAGTCTCGCGGCAAACGCCGCTTATACGGAGAGTTGTCCGAGTGGTCGAAGGTGCAGCACTCGAAATGGTTGACTTTTGTGTCAGCTTTGTCCAC
>CANQKG010000180.1 GCA_947624425.1 uncultured Clostridia bacterium
CGGCTTGGCTTGTGCCAATTCTGACACCGCCTGCACCGGTTTTCTCTAGAGGTGTCACGGAAGGCGGCAACTGGACGGCCTCCGTGACGGATTAAAAATATTCCATTGCTGATTGCTTTGTTGACAGACTGAGAGCGAACACCAAAACGCTCTGCTCTTTATCTTTTAGTGCGATGTGCAGTAGCCCGGCACATTGCTTTCGCGGTAATACCCCACCGCGGAGGAGCCGCACCGCCGGGTCGCCAGCTTGCCGCTGGAGGTACAGTAGTTGCGCTGTACCATCTGCTCGCTGTAAGTGAAATCCTTCGTAACGGGATCTTCCAATTCTTCCAGGATCGCCGGCATGGCCCGTCCCCAGATCTGCGCGGCGGAGTAATACTGGCTGCTGTACAGCCGCACCGGTTTTCCGGCGGCGTCGCGCGCCGTTGAGCCGATCCATGTTCCCGCGACCAGATCGGGCGTGCAGCCCACAAAGGTCCAGGCTTCATCCGCGTCCGACGTACCGGTCTTGCCCGCCACGGTGGTGTTGGAAAGGCGGGCGGCCGTACCGGTACCCCGCTGTACCACCGACTGCATCATTTTGTTGACGACCGAGGCGGTGTCGGCCGAGATAGCCTGGGTCGCATCGGCCTCGGTATGCTCCAGCAGCACATTGCCGAGGGAGTCCTCCACCCGGTAGTAGGTGTGGGGACGGTGATAAACGCCGCCGTTTCCGAACACCTGATAGGCGGCGGTCAGCTCATGGAGATGGATGCCGTTTGTCAGGTTGCCGATCGCAAGGCCGATGTTCCCCACGTCGGTGTTGGGGGTAGAGGTGTCCTCCACCAGGGTGGTCAGCCCGAGGTTATCCCGCAGGAAGGTGATGACATTGCTGGTGGTCAGCATATTCTGCAGGAAGACCGGAATGGTGTTGTAGGACTGGGTAATGGCGGTCAGCATACTCACGCTGCCGTGATATCTGCCGTCGTAGTTTTTCGGCCAGTCGCGCATTTTGCCGTCCTCATCCGCGAGCTTGGTGAACGCCTTGTCCTGCATCACGGTGGAGTAGGTGACCAAATTTTTCTCAATGGCGGGCGCATAGGCGGCAATCGGCTTCATGCTGGAGCCGGGATTCAGGTTTTCCATCGTCGCCTGGTTCCAGACCCGGTTCTTGGTCTTTTCGCCGATGTCGCTGACCATTCCGCGGATCGCGCCGGTGTAGTCCATCACCACCATGCAGGAGGTGATGTTTTTCGAGGAGCCGGAGCCGAAGTTTCTGCCGGTGCTGTAGTAGTTTTCCAATGCCTTTTGCATTCCCGTGGTTTCGGTGGTGTAGATTTTAAGCCCGCCGTTGACCAGCAGGTCCTCCGCTTCTTCGGGAGTGTAATCAAGCTTGCTCTGCAGATCGCTGCTCACCTCGTTGAGTACCTGATCCACAAAATAACTGTATGTTTTTTCCGACACGTCGGTTCTGCCGGTGTTGATGTCCAGCTTCAGCGTTTCGCCGATCGCCTCGCTGTATTCCTCCTCCGAGATGACGCCCATTTCCCGCATGACCGGAAGGGTGTAGTTGTTCCGGCGCTGGGCGTTTTCGTCCACGCCGTCCAGCGGGTTGCAGTAGGACGGGGTCTGGGCGGTAGCGGCAAGCGCCGCCGCTTCGGCGATCGACAGACGGGAAACCTCCTTATTGAAATAGAACTTGGAGGCCGCCTGTACGCCGGTACACTGGTTGCCGAGATAAACCTCGTTGAGGTAGCCTTCTAAGATATCGTCCTTGCTGTACCGCTTTTCGAGGTTCATGGCGCGGAAGATCTCCTGTACCTTGCGGTCGATGGTCTTGTCGTTGTCGCCGGTGACGGTTTTAATCAGCTGCTGGGTGATGGTGGAGCCGCCCTGCTCGGTGCTGTAGAAGTGGAGGAACAGGTTGGCAAAGGCCAAAAAGGTGCGCTTAAAGTCCACGCCGCTATGCTCGTAGAACCGCCTGTCCTCGGTGCAGATGAAAGCATACTGCACATGCTCGGGAATCTCTTCCAGCGACACATACTCTCTGCGGTTGGTGGGGATCAGCTCCTGCAAAACGGTCAGGCTTTCCCGATCCACATCTCCGCCCTCCGCAAGCTGCGCCAGGTCGGAGCCGCCGGCATACAGCGCGGTGGAAAAATTGCTTTGCCGCTCGGACAGGTCGATGCCGGAATTGGGGTCGATGAACTTGATGACATAGACCGTCAAAGCGGTGGCAACGATACTGCCGGTGATAACGCAGATCAAAAACAGCGAGATCAGCGTTTTGCCGATGATCGAAAAGGTTTTTTTCACCACACGACCCGCGCCCGACTTGTGATTCTGTCTTGCGCGGCGATAGGCGGCGCTTCTGGATGACATATCATTTCCCTCCTTGAGATAGGAAGTTACGAACCTATTATAGCATAACGATTTCAATTTGTTAAGTAAAAAGCGGAAAATGTGACACTTTTGTGATATTTTCGGCGGGGCAAGCGCATACTGAGAGGGAGGAACCGGAACAGGAGGGCAAAAAATGCGGCGGAATTTTTGGAAATGGAGCATACCGGCGGTATGCCTGGCAGCGGCGGCGGTGATCTCCGGCACGGCGCTGAGCCGAAGCGCCGCGCCGACCGTGCAGCCGACGGAGTCGGTCGGCATGGCGCAGACGGAATATCTTCTGCGGCTGGAGGGGATGACCCTGCGGGTCTACCGAAACGGGGAGGATATGCCGCTGATGGAGCATGAGATCCTGCCCTCGCTATTGCCGGAGGAGGATCGGCAAAGGCTGGAGGAGGGGATCACGGTTACCGATCTTTCCGAGCTGCGGCAGCGGGTGGAGGATTTCCTGAGCTGAAAAACCGAAAAAAAGCATTGACAACCCGGGCGGGATATGATATAGTAATTCTTGCGCTGGATCGTGCGGCGCTGTAAACGGCGCGGCCCGTTAGTTCAGCTGGTTAGAACGCTAGCCTGTCACGCTAGAGGTCGACGGTTCGATCCCGTTACGGG
>CANQKG010000181.1 GCA_947624425.1 uncultured Clostridia bacterium
GCAGGTCGCCGAGCAGCGAGTCAATATCGTCGGGCGCGGGTGCTTTGGCAGGCTCCGGCGCCGCCAGATCCAGCTCCTTCAATATATCATCGACCAGCGATTCTTTCTTTTGATCCATTCCGATTCCTCCTTAGTTTCCGGAAAACACGGGAAGTCCCATGCGCTGTCGTGTGATCTCATACATCAAAACGCCGGCTGCGACCGACGCGTTGAGGGAACCCACCTTCCCCCGCATCGGGAGCCGCACCAGATAATCACAGGTTTCTTTCATCAGGCGGGAAATACCCTTCCCCTCCGAGCCGATCACCAGCGCAACGCCGCCCCGGTAATCCAGCCCGCACCAGTCGGTTCCCTCCATATCGGCGCCGTAGAGCCATACGCCGCGGGACTGCAGCTCCTTTGCGGTCTGCACCAGATTGCCCACCCGCGCCACCGGCAGATAATTGATGGCGCCGGCGGAGGTTTTGGACGCCGCAGGCGTCAGCGCGGCGCTGCGGCGGCGAGGCAGGATCAGCCCGTGGGCGCCGGCGGCCTCCGCCGTCCGAATGATCGCGCCGAGATTGTGCGGATCCTCAATACCGTCCGCCAGAAGGAAGAAAGGCGCTTCTTTTCGCGCTTCGGCTTTTTGAAACAGCTCCTCCACCGTCACATAGTCGACGGCGGGCAGGGCGGCGGCCACCCCCTGATGAGGTGTGTCCCCCGCAAGCTGGCGGAGCTTTTCCTCGCCGACCTCTTTGATCGGCACGCCCTGCTCCTTGGCAAGGATCAAAATTCGGCTGATATTGCCGCTCCGTCCGCCCCGCAGCAGATAGATTGTTCCAATCTGCCGTCCGGCGCGCAGCGCCTCCCACACGGCGTTTCTGCCGATCAGGATATCCGCTTTGTCTTCCATCAAAGCCCTCCCCCTGCAAAAACGCTTCGGCCATAGAAACCACTCATACATAATTAGTATAACACATCTGTTCTCAAAGCGCAAACAGATTTCGACAGTTTTTACAGAATATTCAGAAAGAGACGCGGCGTCAAGGTTTTTGGGCGATATATTTTAGGCTGAGCCGGTAAACGCCTTCTCTAAATGCGGCGACGTCGGATAAAATCGCCTTTCTGCCCGCAGGCGTAAGCCGGCTGGACACGCGATTGCCCACTGTCCAGCCCGGTTCGTTTTCCACCGTGTCATGGTCATAATCGGGCGGCGCCGCGGCAAACAGCGCGTCGATCTCGTTTGCCAGCGCGGGCATTTTTTCCCGCATCAGGTAGAGCTTATTGACGTCCCGTATCCCCTCGCCGTATTTTTCGCTCCGCAGGGAAAGGCGGGAGCCTTTTTCCGGCCGGTCGTTCGGGTAGACCATAAAGCAGTCACCCGGCTGGAAGGCAAAATGGGTCGCATCGCAAAGCGGGTTTTCCACCCATGCGTCATACGCCCAGTCGAGAAAGCCGTCGGTGTGAAGCTTTCCCGCATACATCATTGTCCAGTAGCTTTCGGCAGGCAGGGACCAAAGAAAGCTGTTCGGGAAGACATTGGTACCGGTATATACGGTGGTGCGCCGCCCCGCCGATCTGCGGCGGCGTACCAGCTCCCGGAAAGCGGCTTCCTCCCGCCGCACCGGATTGAGGCTCAGCGAGACCGCCTCGATCCGGTCGGATATGCCGTTTCCGATCCGGTCAAAGGCGCACTGCTTCCGAAACACCTTTCCTTCCCTGTTCTTCACCCGGTCGATTAAGTCCAGCACCACGCCCAATTCGGGACGCTCGTCAAAGCCGAGGGAAACGCGGTCGAACCAATTTTTTTCATCCAGATGCTTTGCCAATGCCTCCAAAAAGGGGAGCCAAACCTCCCCGTACCGCTTGATATCGACCGTTTCCCGTACTATTTTGCCGCTTTGCTCGTCATAATAGGCGATCCGGTTCCCCCATGGCAGAGGGCTGAACAGCACGATATCCTCCCCAAGCCCGATTGATTCCGCCAGTTCGATATACCGATCCAGACAGGCATAGTCATACCGCATCTGTCCGTTCGTACCGCGGCGCCAGTCAATCAGCGAGGGACAGCCGCCGTAGGTCTGGCCGCCCCATGCCTCGTCCACCAGCGTGCCGGTAAGCGTGACGCCGCCGTATGCCCGGTATTGCAATAAATGCGCCTTCAGCGCGGCAAGATGCGCGCTGCCAAACGGCTTTAATCCGTAATAGTCCGCTAAGCGAAACGGGTAGACCCAGTAGGTAGGGCGAAAGGCGTACTCCTCCGGCGGCGGCAGCAGGGCGTCCAGAACCGTGAGCGTACAGAGAATGAAAGCCTCGCCCGCGCTGCTTTTGACCGTCACTCTGCCCCGATAACATCCCGGCGCCGTGTCTGCCTCTGCCGCGAGGGAAAGGCAGAAAAGCGCCATCTGTCGGGGTTGGAGTTCTTTGAGCGTATCTTCGGCATAAAGGGGGTCAAAGCAGTTTTCCTTCGGCCCTTTCGGGAGCGAGTGCGCGGGATCGTCGGTATGCCAGCCCGCATTTCCGACAAACGCCTTTACCTCACCCAGCCGCGCGACCGAAACGCCCGAAAGGATATGCCCCGCATCGTCCGAAAAAGGAGAGACGGTCACGGTGACATCGCGCAGCGTATCGTTTTGCGACAACACGGCAAGCCCGACGGCGGTGCGGTCGTTTCGCCAGACCCATGCCGACAGCTCTTTGCTTTGCCGCAAAAGCAGCGCGTCATGATCCTGCTGCCGGTACCGGTCGTTGAGGTCAATTCCCGTAATAAACATGAGTATATGATCCTCCTAAAACAAAGCGTGCCAAGGTTTTGCCGATATGTCGGTCGGCAAAACAGCAAGCAACGAACATTTGTAATCCGTCACGGAGGCGGGCATGTACCGCCGCAGTGACGCCCTGAGAGAAAACCGGCGCAGGCGGTGTCAGAATTGGCACAAGCCAAGCCGGTTTTCGATGAAAAGGGGGAATCGGGGG
>CANQKG010000182.1 GCA_947624425.1 uncultured Clostridia bacterium
CTGTTTTTACGCACTGCCCCAGTCCCCTCAAATCTATAAGCAGCTTCTGATGCTGGCGGGGTACGACCGGTATATCCAGCTTGCCCGCTGCTTCCGGGACGAGGATCTTCGCGCCGACCGCCAGCCCGAGTTCACTCAGATCGATTTGGAGATGAGCTTTGTCACCGCCGAAGACGTCATGGAGATGATCGAGGGCTTTGTGATGCGGCTGATGAAGGAGGTCAAGGGGGTCACACTTTCCGCTCCGCTTCCACGGCTCACCTATGCCGAGGCGATGGAACGGTTCGGGAGCGATAAGCCGGACACCCGGTTCGGCATGGAGCTTTGCAATCTCGACGGGCTTGCAAAGGAGAGCGGCTTTCCGCTTTTTGTCGATACCGTGCAAAACGGCGGTACGGTGCGTGGGATCGTCGCCAAGGGCGCCGCGGGAGAGCTTACCCGCAAGAAGATCGATAAGCTGACCGAGTTTGTCCGCGGGATCGGCGCGAAAGGGCTTGCCTATATCCGGTATGCCGAGGAAACGCCCAACTGCTCGTTTGGGAAATTTTTGAAAGAGGGCGAGCTTGCGGCATTCTGCGAAGCCCTCGGCTGTGAGCAGGGCGACGCGGCGTTTCTGATCGCCGACCGGCCGCAGGTCACGCTGCCGGTGCTGGGCGCGCTGCGGCTGCAGCTTGGAAAGCAGCTGGATCTGATCCCGGACGGCTACGATTTTCTCTGGATCACCGAGTTCCCGTTTTTCGAGTGGGATGCCGATTCTAAAAGCTGGGTCGCCATGCACCACCCGTTCACCATGCCGCTCACCGAGTGCCTGCCCGATCTGCATGATCACCCCGAGCGGGTGCGGGCGCAGGCGTATGATCTGGTGCTCAACGGGGTGGAGCTTTGCAGCGGCTCGATCCGTATCACCGATCCCGATTTGCAGCAGCAGATGTTTGAGGCGCTCGGCATGAGCGAGGAGGAGATCGCGGCGAAGTTCGGCTTTTTGGTGGAAGCGTACCGGTACGGCGCGCCGCCCCACGGCGGAGCGGGGATCGGGCTGGATCGGCTGGCCATGATCCTCTGCGGCGCGGAAAGCCTGCGGGACGTGGTGGCGTTTCCGAAGGTGCAGAATGCCGGCGAGCTGATGAGCGGCTCTCCCGCGCCGGTGGACGATATCCAGCTTCAGGAGCTGCATATCTCTCTCACGGAGGTTTCGGAATGAAAAAAGGCGCAATCATTTGTGTTTTGGCACTGCTTTTATCGGTGCTGGCGGGCTGCGGGGACGACGGCTGGCAGTATGAAAAAATCCAGGCGGAGTATGAGCGGACGGCGACCTATTATAAAATAACCGGTTACACCGGCGACAAGACCGAGCTGACCGTGCCGACCAAATATCAGCACAGCCCGGTGGTCTTTGTCGGGAAAGAGGCGTTTGCCGGCAACCAGACGGTGAAAAAAATCGTGGTGCCGGAGGGGGTCGCGGAGCTGCGTGACCGCGCTTTTGCCGACTGTCCCAATCTCACCGAGGTGCGGATCCCGCTTTCGATCACCCGGATGGGGGAGGATCTGTTCGCGGGGAGCGATCAGGTCACACTGATCGTATTTTCGGACAGCATGGGGGAGGAATATGCCATCGCACACGGGATCCCGCATCAGGTATTGGAATGAAAAGCCTGACCGATCCTAACTATCTGCGCGCACTTTTGTCCCGTCACGGCTTTTCCTTTTCAAAGGCATTGGGGCAAAATTTCCTGATCGACCCGACCATACCGGTCAAAATGGCGGAGTCCTGCGGGCTGACCGCCGATACCGGCGTGATCGAAGTGGGTCCCGGCGTGGGCGTGCTGACCCGGGAGCTTGCAAGCCGCGCCGGACGGGTGGCGGCGATCGAGCTGGACGGGCGGCTGCTGCCGGTGCTGGAAGAAACGCTTGGCGGATATGACAATATCCGCGTGATCCACGGCGACGTGCTAAAAACCGATCTCCACCGGCTGATCGCGTCGGAGTTTTCCGGTTTGAGCCGGGTGGTGGTCTGCGCCAATCTGCCCTACTATATCACCTCGCCGGTCATCATGTATCTGTTGGAACAGCGGCTCCCCGTTTCCTCGGTCACCGTGATGGTGCAAAAGGAGGCGGCAGAGCGGATCTGCGCCGCGCCGGGCAGCCGCGCGGCGGGAGCATTAAGCCTTGCCGTGCGGTATTATGCGGCGCCGCAGCCGGTGTTCTCCCTGACGAAAGAGTGCTTTATGCCACGCCCGCAGGTGGATTCGGCGGTCGTCCGGCTGGATATCCGTCCCGAACGGCTGCTGCCTCCCGATGAGGAAAAGGCGTTTTTCAAGGTGGTGCGGGCGGCGTTTTCTCAGCGGCGGAAAACGGTGGAAAACGCCCTGTCAAACTCCCTGAACCTGCCAAAGGACACGGTGCGTTTGGCACTTTTGGCGGCGCAGGTACCGCCGCAGGCGCGGGCGGAAACGCTTTCGATGGAGGACTATTTCGCTTTGGCAAAAACGCTTTCATCCGCATGGTAAAAAACTGCATAAGCGCGGCGGGATAAACCCATACTATAACCGGCGGTACCGACAGTACCGGCGGTTATTTTTTCGGTAAGGGAGGCAAAATCCGGTGGAGCTGGAGAAAAGCGGGACAAAGGCAAATTTGCAGTCGGCGTTTGCCGGGGAAGCGCAGGCGGGGATCCGGTACCGGTATTACGCGCGGCTTTGTAAACGGGCGGGCGAACCTCGGCTCGCGGCGATTTTCGAGGAAACCGCCTCCAATGAGTTGGCGCACGCCTGCCGGTGGTTTTTCGCGCTGCGGGAGGAAAAACTGCCCGAGATTGACCGCGCGCTGCTGCTGGCGGCAGGCGGCGAACGGTATGAGTGGAGCGGGCTTTACCACGCCTTTGCCGAAAAAGCGGCGGAGGAGGGCTTCTTCCTGCCGGCGCACCGGTTCCGGCTGGCGGCGGAGACCGAGCGGAT
>CANQKG010000183.1 GCA_947624425.1 uncultured Clostridia bacterium
AACTCACTTTGCTAAAATTTTTATCAAAGCCTGCTTGTTCGCCAGAGCCTCCCTTGTCAAAGGGAGGGGGACCATGCACAGCATGGTGGTGGGATTCACAGTCCGCAAAGCATAATTACAACCGCCATTCCCGCCTCTCTTCGTCGTCCGCTGGACGCGCTTTGGCAGGAAAGCCCTTTCACAAGGGAGGTCTTGACAAGGACGAAAGCTTTGTGGTTGGAAATGGGATAAGTGAAAAAATATAATCTTCCGGCGTCGCGTCCGGTGATATCTTCCGTCAACTCACTTTGCTAAAATTTTTATCAAAGCCTGCTTGTTCGCCAGAGCCTCCCTTGTCAAAGGGAGGGGGACCATGCGCCAGCATGGTGGTGGGATTCACAGTCCGCAAAGCATAATTACAACCGCCATTCCCGCCTCTCTTCGTCGCCCACAGGGCGCGCTTCGGCAGGAAAGCCCTTTCACAAGGGAGGTTTTGACAATCTTTTTCGTACGTGCGGCGTTACTGCCGCAGGACGCTCACCATGCTCTTGGGAATACTTTTTACGATCTCGGTGCGGATATTCGGGTGCCGCTGCTCATAGAAAAAGTCAAGCAAAATCAACAGCAGCAAAACCGCCGCGGCAATCCATTGCGCCGTTTTCGGAAAGCGGTGGAACAGATCGGTGAAAAACGGCGCCAGAAAGTAGATCACCACCATACATCCCAGCCCGAACAGCGCCGTGGCAGGCAGGCAGATATACCCGTTCACGTTCAGCGGTATATTGGAATAATCCCACCACCGCAGACCCAGCCTCCAGTCCAGGTACCACGCCGTGCCGTACTCGATGATCGCGCAGAACAAACAGCACCAAAAAAACACAAACAGCGGCCTTTCGGTCATCTTCCGGACGATCACCAGCGCCGTCAGGCAGACAAACCCGTAGATCGGCAGCCACGGCCCGTAGAGAACCCCGCCGTTTACCAGCTTATGCTCCTGCACCACCCGCAGCACCAGCTCCCAGAGCCAGCCCACAAACGAAAAGGCGAAAAACAGCAATATGTAATCGGTCAGTGTATAATGGCGCCATGGGTCGTTTTTCGCCGCGGCGTCGCTTATATCCCGCTTCCACTCGGCCAAGGTCGGCTGACGCACCTGTTTTTCCCCCTTTCGCAGATTTTCTCTCCTATCCTATGCGATACCGAACAGCAGGAACACTCCCACCGAAAGCAGCGCCGCCGCAAGCAGGATCACGATATCCGGTATCTTATGGAACTTCTTATGGAGCGCATACATCGCCGCGACCGCCGCAGCCAGTGCGACCGCCGAGGGAACCGGCGCAAAGCCGCCCTCTTTCACGCTTACCTCCATACAAAACACCAGCATGGACAATGCGGTGGAGATCAGCATACCGCAGATGACCGGCAGGATATACAGCTTCAGTCCCATGATGAGCGCCGATTCCTTGAGCGAATCGTAAAGCGCCAGCACGATCAAACAGACCGAGCAGCAGGCGCCGACCGACGCCGCGAACGCCGTGAGCGCGCCCAGAACCCCCAATGCGGTACTGCCGCCCGCCGCGCCGAACAGATAGCCGATGCCCGACGCCACCTTGACCAAAATCGGTCCCGGCAGTGCGTTTGCCACGCTGACCACCTGCGTTTGGAACAGATCCTTGGCGACATAGCCGCCGTCCACGAAGAAGCCTTCCGCCACCGACATATACGCTTCTCCGCCCCCGAACGAGGTGACGGTCGAGATCACCACATTCCCCGCAAAGGGGATCGCGCGGTCGAGCCGGAACACCGCGCAGAGCACGGTCAAAATCACCGGCACGCCCATCAAAATCGCGATGCTGATCCAGACCCCTTTCGGGATGCGCAGTTTTACCTTGCCGCCCTTTTTCTCCTTCGGCTTGATCAGCAGAAACACCAGCGCCAGAATGACTAAAATCGCGATCAGATACCAGATCGAGTACCGGTTCCAGCCGTTTGCCTTGGAGAGCTTTCCCTCCAAAAAGCAGTACCCCAATGCCAGCACAAAGCCGCCCGCGACGCCCGCAGGTGCGGTCACCCGCTGGATATAGAAGATCAAATAAAACGCCATCAAAATTAAAGTGATGACCGGAATATCAAAGACCGGCTTACTATCGACAAACCGCCCGATTATGCCGGTCGGCTCACCGCCGAACAGCCATGCGGTCATCTCCCGTATTTCGCCGCCGCCGGTGACGAAAAACGCCAGCAGCATCGTCCCGATATTGACTACTTTATTTCCCTGCGACACCGTTTTGACGATATACGCCAGCAGCAGAAAGACGATGAACGCGCTGATCCCGACCGCCGCGTAATCGAAAATCGCCAAAGCCCGCTCCGAAAGGAGTGCGAACATCGCCGTCAGCAGCACGGTGAGGAACGCGCCGGGGATTGCCATGCCATATGCGCCGAGCAGAGAACCGCTCACGCCGCCATGCAGAAAGCCGATACTGGTACCCAGCTTGACCGGCAATGCGCCCGGTGTGATATTCGCCACCACGGTATGGGTGAGATATTCCTCGTCGTCCAGCAGCTTCTTATTATGCACCATCTCCTGCTCGACGACCGGAATCAAGGCGCTCCCGCCGCCGAAGCCGATCGTGCCGACCTTCAGACAGGACAGAAAATAGCTCAACAGCTGTTTCAACAGCTCCCCCTCCTTTTTTGGTTCGCACTTATGGCTGGGTGCGGGCAGCGAGCTTTGTGCCCGATGCCAAGTGAGTGCGATGATAAAGCCCTATTGACAACCCCCGATAGAAAAGTGGTAATATCGGGTTTTTGCCCGAAATTAAGCGAGGTGATTTTTGAATCCCTCCACCGCGCAAGCGCGGTCCCCCGCCTCTTGCGGTTCCCAATTTTGCTTATGCTCGCGGTCACGCTCGCGCAAAATTGACCGCGGCGCCACTCTCGCCTCGCTTCATCGCCCACCGGGCGCGCTTCG
>CANQKG010000184.1 GCA_947624425.1 uncultured Clostridia bacterium
GAAGCCGCAAAGCTGGTGTTTCCTCGGCGGCGGTGAAACGGCGGATATTTCGGTCAATCCCTCGGCGCGCGGCTATGTGGCGCAGGCGGAAGAGGTGCTCCGCTGGGAAAAAACGGGGTATCAGCCGCCCGAACCGCGTATGCGGTTTTTTGTGAACGCGGCAAAGCCGAACATGACCCTGCGTGAGATCGCAGACCGTTTGGACGAGCTGCTTTTGACAAAGCCGAATCTGGTTTTTCTGATGCCGGAAAACGAGGACGAAAACGCCCTGCGTGCGATCATCGCCGCAGTCAAGGAGCGCGGCGCGCAGCTTGTACTGCTCCCCTGCCCTGCCCGACCGATTGCCGAGCAGGAGCGGCTGGTGCAAGCCGCAAAAGAACACGATCTGCCCTATACCGAGCCGTTTGCCGCGGCGTCGCCGCTGACGGCAACCGTTCATAAGCGGCTTTGCGACGCGCTCTGCCGCCTGTTCGATACCGACGGCACCCAGCGCGACCTTGCTTCCACATTCCGATAAAACATTCTGATAAATTCCCCATAAAAAATTCGTCCCGATCTGAGGATCGGGACGAATTTTTAGTTCCTCGAAAGCGTGGCGGTTTTCGCCACGCTGTTATTTTGTGCCGAACAGGCGGTCGCCCGCGTCACCCAGACCGGGCATGATATAGCCGTGCTCGTTTAACCTTTCGTCCTCCTGCGCGCAGTAGATCGGCAGATCGGGGTATGCCTCCGAAAGATGCGCCAGTCCCTGCGGTGCGGCAAGAATGCAGACAAACTTGATGCTTTTCACGCCGTTATCCTGCAGCGTTTTGATGACGGCGGCGGCAGAACCGCCCGTTGCCAGCATCGGATCGACCACCAAAGCCTCCCGCTCGGTGATATCCACCGGCAGCTTGCAGTAATAGGGCACCGGCAAAAGCGTTTCGGGATCGCGGTAAACGCCCACATGGCCTACCTTGGCGGCAGGCACCATCTTCAGCACGCCGTCCACCATACCCAGTCCGGCGCGCAGCACGGCGATCACCGCCAGCTTTTTGCCCGATACGATCTTCGTCCGCGCCACCGAAAGCGGCGTTTCGATCTCCACCTCTTTCAGCGGCAGATCGCGGGTCGCCTCGTAGCACATCAGCATGGCGATCTCAGACACCAATTCCCTGAAATCCTTGGTGCCGGTGTTCTTGTCCCGCAGCAGCGAGACCTTGTGTTGGATCAGCGGGTGATCCATAATCATCGGCGTCATTGTGCATCCTCCTTTTCCAATGCTGCCAGTTTTTCCAGCCGTTTGATATGCCGTCCGCCCTCGAACGGAGTGTCCAGAAACAGATCCACCAATTCGATCGCCAGACCGACGCCTACCACGCGGCCGCCCAATGCCAATGCATTGGCGTCGTTATGCAGACGGGTGTATTTGGCGGAAAATGCGTCGGAACAGCAGGCGGCGCGGATACCGGGTATCTTATTGGCGGACATCGAAATGCCGATACCGGTGCCGCAGAAAAGCAGCGCCTTTTCACACTCGCCCGACGTCACCGCCTTACAGGGCGGCACCGCCATATCGGGGTAATCGCAGGAGTCCTCGGAATCACATCCGAAATCCCGATAGGGGATCCCCCGCTCCTCCAAATGCAGCTTCACCGCTTCTTTGAGCGCATAGCCGCCGTGATCGCTTCCCAATGCTATCATGCCTTTTCCCCCTTTAATCGTTCCAGCCGTTCCCGCTCCGCCTGCGGCAGACGGAGATACCGCGGCGTCAATGCCTTTGCCGAAAAGTCTCCGCCCGCGCGATATGCCTTTGCCGCCAGCGCCGCCACGCTTCCCGCCCGTCCGTACCGCAAGGGCGGCGGAGCAAGGCAAAGCGCGGGCTTTTGCAATGCCTGCAGCACTTTTTCCGCGCCGTCCCCGACCAGCATGACCGGCTGATCCATGTAAGGTGCAAGCCGGTCGGCAAGCTCCGACAGGGAAAGTGCTGAGTCCTCGGTCAGGCGAATAAGACCCTTTGCCCCGACCCGAAACAGCGCAGTATAAACCTGATCCCGTCTGGCGTCCATCGCCGCGCAGACCACGCCGTTTAGTCCATAGAGGTTCTGCCCCAGTGCTTCCAATGCAGACACGCCGACACAGGGCAGTCCCCGCGCAAAGGCGATCCCCTTGACGGCGGAGACGCCGATCCGCACACCGGTAAACGAACCGGGACCGTGCGAAACGGCAAGCAGCTCCACGTCGGACAGCTTTGCCGCCACGGCGCTCAGCACAGATTCACACATCGGCAGCACGGTCTGGGAATGGGTCAGGCGGCAGTTGATCTGACACTCGGACAGCACCGCGCTGTCCTCACACAAAGCAACGCTCGCACTTTGTGCCGAGGTGTCAAACGCAAGTATCTTCAAAACCTGTCCCCTCCCGTAACGGTGATCTCCCGCTCCTGCTCGCCTAAGATACGAAGGGTCACGGTGATCGCGTTTTCCGGCAGAAAGTCCTCCAGCCGTTCGCTCCACTCCACCGCCAAAATGGCGCTGCCGTCGAGATAATCGTAAAATCCGGTGGTATATAAGTCGTCCGGATCGCTCACCCGATAGAGATCAAAATGGATAAGCGGCGGATTTCCCGCATACTCATGCACCAGCGCAAAGGTGGGGCTTGCCACCTCGCCCGTTACCCCGAGCCCCGTCGCCAGTCCGCGGGTGAAGGCGGTTTTCCCCGCACCCATGCCGCCCCGAAAGGCGATCACATCACCGGCATGCAGCTTTTTGGCAAGCTCTGCCGCAAACGCCTCCGTTTCGGCAGCGCTATGGGTTACCCTCTGCAGCATCAGAACAAGCCGGTGATCTTTCCGTCCGGCGCAATATCGATCGAAAGCGCCGCCGGCTGTTTGGGCAGTCCCGGCATCGTCATAATATCGCCGGTCAGCACCACCAAAAAGCCCGCGCCGGCGCTCAC
>CANQKG010000185.1 GCA_947624425.1 uncultured Clostridia bacterium
GTGCCGATGTGGCGGAGGCGGGTCTGGTGGAGCAGGTGCGCCGCCGGTTGGAGGATCTGCCGCTCGACGCGGTGCTGGAGTCAGGGTATCTCCAGCCGTTTTTGCGGGGAAGACCCTTTTCGCTGTTCAGCGATGTCGGCTTCACCGAGCGCCCGGATACGCTCTGCGCCAAAATCAACGAGGGCAGGGTCGCCGTGCTGGTGGACAATACGCCCTTTGCGCTGGTGCTGCCCTATCTGTTTTCCGAAAATTTCCAGACGGTGGACGACTACTGCCAGCAGCCCTATTATGTCAGCTTTATCCGAATCATTAAGTACCTGTCTTTCGTGTTCACCATTTTTCTGCCCGGCACCTATGTGGCAATCTCCACCTTTCATCCCGAGATGTTTCCGCAGGCGATGCTGTTCAATATTGCCGCATCCGAAACGGTAATTCCCTTTCCGATCGTGCTGGAGGCGCTTTTGATCCACTTTATCTATGAGCTGATGCGGGAGGCAGGGCTTCGCCTGCCGCAGCCGATCGGTCATGCCGTGAGCATTGTCGGCTCGCTGGTGGTCGGGGAAGCGGCGGTCACCGCGGGTCTGATCGGTCCGCCCATGGTGATCGTGGTCGCGGTGACGGCAATCAGTTCTTTTGTGGTGCCGTCCCTCTACGAACCGGTCGCCGTACTGCGGTTTTCCTTTATCATCATCGGCGGACTTTTGGGGCTGTACGGTCTTGCGATCGGCGCCCTTTGCCTGCTGTTCAATATGACCGCGCCGCAGGATTACGGCGTACCCTATACCGCGCCGATCTCGCCCTTTACCGGCAAGGCGATGCGGGATACCTTTGTGCGCTTAAGCTGGGCGGGCAAATTAAAAAGCCGGATCGCAATCCAGAAAATGCGGGGCGTCCACCTGCGGGACAGCCTGAGCGGTCGGAGGAAATGATCGGATGAAGGAAATACGGATCGGAGCGGGGCAGGCGTTTGCCCTGCTGATGATTTCCCGTGTGTTTACGCTGGTCGCCTGGGTGCATCAGAACGATTTGGAATTGGACGGCAATCTGCTCCTCTGGGGCGAGCTATTGGGCTTTCTCTTTCAGCTTGTGCTGCTTCTGCCGGCGTTTTTCCTGCTGCGGCAAAGCGGCGACCGGTCGGCGATCGAACTTGCCGTCGGCGTCAATAAGCCGATCGGGAAGCTGTTTGCCATAAGCTGTGCCGTTGTCACGCTCGGCTTCAGCCTGCTGACCCTAAGCTCGTTTCTTTATTTTCTGATCACCACCGCGTTTTCCAATCAGGCGACCTTTCTGATGTTCCTGCTGGTCGCCGCCGTAGTGGTCTATGGCGTCTGCTGCGGTTTAGAGCCGCTGGCGCGCACCGGTACGATTTTGTTTTTCTTCTGTACCGCTTCCCTTTTGTTCGGTATGTGTACGCTGGTGCCGAGTATCCAAATCGCCGAGCTTCACCCGGTCGGGCAGTACCGCGATATTCTGCAAATCGCGCTGGAGCGGTGCGGCTCGGGCGGTGAGCTTTTGTGCGTCATTCTTCTCTTTCACCGGATGCACGGCAAGCGCGGACGGTGGATCGCGGCGTTTCTCGGCGTATCCTTTTTGATTTTGTGGACGCTCGACTTTCTCACCCTGACCGTTATGGGGAATTACGCGAGCGTCAACCTCTATCCGGTGCACGCCCTGTTCGGCATGGCGCAGTTTTCGATTTTTCAGCATCTCGAGGCATTCCATACGGCAGTCTGGATCTTTATGGGCTGTCTCAAAACCATACTCTACCTGTCGCTGCTGCTCTCGGTCATCCGCGAGCTGTTTCCGGCGCGTCCGCTTCGGTATTTGACGCCGGCGGTGATGGCGGTTTTCCTGCCGACCGCACTTTTTATCTGCTATCATTCACATTGGATATGGGTGCTGCAGCTTGCTGTTTATAACGGGATTCCGCTGCTGATTACGGTATGGTTCTTCCCGCTTTTGCTTTTGCTGCTTCGGCTTGGAAAGGAGCGGAAAAAATGAAACGCGCGCTGCTCATCCTTCTTTGCTGTACCGGTCTGCTTTTTCTTTCGGGGTGCCTTTCGCCGATCCAGCTTTCGGATCGGGCGCTGGTGCAGGCAATCGGCGTGGATTATCGGGACGGGAATTACCGGCTCACCTTTCAAATCTACACCGCCACCGGCGGAGGCGGTCAGACCGCCGTGGACGCCAGCCAGCAGAATGTCACGGTCTTGCAGGGCGAGGGGAAAACCATCGGCGACGCGGTGCAAAACGCCTCGGTCAGGCAGGGCAACGAAATGTATTTCGGGCATAATCAGGTACTGCTGTTCGGCGAATCGGTTTTGTCCCACGGTATTGAGGACACGGTCGCCTATTTTCAAAACCACTATGAGTTTCGGTATAATGTGCGGGTGACGGCGACCGAGGGGAACGCCGGTGAGATTTTGCAGGCAAATATCAACGAGGGGATCCTGCCGGCAGATACCATCAACGATATGCTGGAACATCACGCCAAAAGCGGACGGGGGATGAAAACCACCTTTTTCGAGATGGTGCGGGATTATGTGAATAAGGAAAAAAGCGCTGTTATGCCGCTGTTAAAGCTGGAAAAAGCGGAGGAGGAATCCTCCTCCGGCGAGAGCGAATCGGGCGGCTCCGATGAGGAATCTGCCGCCATACAGGATCGGCTGGTGATCTCGGGCGCGGCGGTGATCCGGCAGGATAAGCTGGCGGGCAGCTTTGACGAGCGCGGACTGCAAGGGCTGCAGCTATTGCGGAACGAGGTGGATCAAACCACCCTGACCCTTTCGATCGACGGGGAGGATTATTCGCTCGACCTCACCCATCCCCATTGTACGATCCGGCCGCGTATGGAGGGGGATCGGGTGGTGTTTTTGATTGAGCTCACAACCAAAGCCGCATGGCAGGATCTTTTGGC
>CANQKG010000186.1 GCA_947624425.1 uncultured Clostridia bacterium
CCGCATACCGCAGGGAGGTAGTCCGCAACGCCGGCAGTAGAAGCGTGTGCGCGGTGCGCGGTGCCGAAAGCGTCGTTCACATAGACCTCCGCCATCGAAGCAAGCTCCTTGGCAAAGGCGGGATCGTTTTTCTTTTCCTCCTTGTGGAAGCGGACATTTTCGAGCAGCATCAGCTGACCGGCTTTAAGCGCGGCGGCTTTCGCCTTCGCATCGTCACCGATCACATCGGACGCCATGATGACGTCCATGCCCAGCAGCTCGCTCAGCCGCTTTGCGACCGGCGCCAGAGAGAACTTCATGTCAAAGCCGTCCTTCGGGCGTCCCAGATGGGAGCAGGCGATCACGGCAGCATTGTGATCCAGCAGATACTTGAGCGTTTTGAGCGATTCACGGATCCGCTTGTCATCGGTGATCTCACCGTCGGCAAGCGGCACGTTGAAGTCGCAGCGCACCAATACCTTTTTTCCGGATACGTCAATATCCTCAACGGTCTTTTTGTTGTAAGAGGTCATGAAAAGTCATCCTTTCCTTTTATACTGTGAAACGGGAGAAAATGCCGCCCGTTCCATATACTGATATTTTAACCGATACGGGGTCGGTTTTCAAGAGGAAAACGGCAAATTTTTTATTTTTTACGATCTCCCGCGCCCTTTACGATCACCGCCACCAGATTCGGTCCCGCGTTGATGGCGATCGCGGCGCCGATGCAGTAGGTGCCAAGCGGTGTGCGACCCAATTCGCGGGTGAGCTGCTCGTTGAGCTTTTCGGTTTCCTCCGGCATATTTCCCCGCAGGGTAAGATAGGGAGTCTGCGGAATGCTTCGCGCCTTGGCAATCTCCACCATTTTTGGGATAATGTTCTTTTCGCCCCGCACCTTTTCCACAATGGCGGACTCGCCGTTTACAAAGGTCATGATCGGCCGCAGTCCCAACAGCTCGCCCACAAAGGCGGCGGCAACGCTGATCCGCCCCGATTTTTTGGCAAAATCAAGGCTGTAAGGGGCAAAGTAGACCTCCGCCGTGCGGCACCAATCCTCGATAAACTCAATGATCTCGTCGGCGGACACGCCCTTTTTGGCTTTTTTTGCCGCCTCCACCACCGCATAGCCGTAGACCATGGTATAGGTGGTGGAATCGATCACCGTGATGCGGCAGCCGGAATCGGGATGCCCCTCGGCAAAGGCGCGGACTGCCATCTGCGCCGAGTTAAAGGTATTGGAGCCTTTGGCGTTGATGGTGACGCAGATGATCTCGTCATATCCCGCTTCGGCGGTTTTCTCAAATTCCTCCTCGAACCTAAGCTCGGTGATTTGAGAGTGGGTGGGAATTTTTTCCGCCGCCAAAAGCATTTCGTAAAACTCGTCACAGGTGAAGCTGACCCGATCCTCGTAGGCTTCCCCGTCCACCTCGATGGAAAAGGGCAGCACGGTGATGGCAAGCTCCTCGGCAAGCTCTCTCGGAATGTCGGCGGCAGAGTCGGTAATCAGTTTGATCGGCATGGTGTTACCTCCCTTTCATATCTGTCAGGCCTCGGGTAGGAAGCCTTGTGTTTGTAGTCCGGGGAATCCCCATTGCCGCAGCACCTCATAGGCGGCAAGGGCAACGCTGTTGCTTAAATTGAGGCTTCGCGCTCCGGCGCGCATCGGGATCCGCACGATGCTCTCCCGATGGGAGCGCAGCAGCGCTTCGGGAAGGCCGGCGTCCTCTCTGCCGAATACCAGAAACGCGCCGTCGGGATAATCCACCTCGGCGTAAATTCTGGATGCCTTGGTGGAGAAAAAGTAAAACGGACCCGATTGTTTCCCGAAAAAATCATCTAAATCATCATAGTAGGAGACGTCCAGCATATGCCAGTAGTCAAGCCCCGCCCGTTTGAGCTTTTTGTCGTCGATCGAAAAGCCGAGCGGCCGTACCAAATGCAGCCGCGCACCGGTTACGGCGCAGGTGCGGGCGATGTTGCCGGTGTTCTGCGGGATCTGCGGCTGAACCAGCACCAGATTGAGCTGCGGCCTATGAAAATCCTCCTGCGATTGGTTGCTGTTTCCATTTTAACATACTTTTGTATGATTTTCAATAAACTTTTCTTGACAACGGCGAAAAAAAGGTATAATATAGTAACCGTGTAAAAACGCAGATGAGGACACAGGCAAAGCGTTCCCCCGGTGCAGAGAGCTGTCGGCTGCTGAAAGACAGTCCGGGTCGTTTTTCCCATCCCCTCGGAGTTGGCGGCTGAAACCGGTTGAGGGATTAAGCCTGCCCGGTTCCCGCCGTTATCGGGCAGGCATTGACGGATGCCGGAGTGACCGTGCAAACGGTAAAACGGGTGGTACCGCGGAGTGAACGCTTCGTCCCTGTTCCCGCAAGGGAAGTGGACGGGGCTTTTTTATTTTGCGGTTACGCTTTACAGAAAGGAAGTCGGCAGTATGGTGACATTGGATCAGGTTTATCAGGCGTCTTATGTGCTCAAGGAGGTGATCCGGAAAACGGATCTGATTTATTCTCCGAAGCTCAGCAACGAGGCGCAGGTGTTTTTGAAAACCGAAAACCTTCAGGTGACCGGTTCGTTCAAGGTGCGGGGCGCGTATTATAAGATTTCGCAGCTCAGCGATGAGGAGAAGGCGCGGGGCGTGATCGCGTCCTCTGCGGGGAACCACGCGCAGGGAGTCGCGCTCGCGGCGCAGAAGAACGGGATCCCCGCCGTGATCTGTATGCCGGACGGCGCGCCGATCTCCAAGGTGGAGGCAACCAAGAAGTACGGCGCAGAAATCTGTCTGGTGCCGGGCGCGTATGACGAGGCGTATCAGCGGGCGATCGCGCTGCAGGAGGAAAAGGGCTATACCATGATCCACCCGTTTGACGACGACGATGTGATCGCCGGACAGGGGAGCATCGGGCTGGAGCTTTTGGAGCAGCTTC
>CANQKG010000187.1 GCA_947624425.1 uncultured Clostridia bacterium
GTCAAAGCCGTAATCCTGCCGGTGCTGTAAAAACAGCCACTTGGGATAGGAATATTTCAGCGCAAGATGCCCTGCCGGATCCTCCTGCGGATCGGGCAGGCATAATTCTTTGCTGCTCCGCAAAAAGGAGCGAAGGAGCGCGTTGACCAGTCCTGCCGCGCGAGGCTGTCCCATCAATCGGGTCAGCCGCACCGATTCGTCCACCGCCGCCGCGTCCCGCACCCCCGACATGGCGACAAGCTGATACAGCCCCAGCCGGAGGATCACCCGCACCGCAGGCGTAAGCCGCTGTCCGCCGCTGTAATGCAGCCCGATCAGGTGATCGAGCAGAAGCTGCTGCTCCAATGTGCCGTAATACAGCGCAGTGGCAAACCGTTTATCCTGCGGCGATAAATCGGTTTCGGAAAGCAGGCGGTTCCATGCAAGATTGGAGTATGCCTTTGCGGTTTCGGTTCGAAGCAGCGCTTTGGCCGCCGTCAGTCTTGCGTTTGCCATACCGTGATACTCCGCTCTCAGCCGCCGAACCTGGTCCCGACCGGCAGCGGGTGTCCCGCCAGAAAAGCGGCGGCGTCCATCCGCTTCCCGCCGGCAAGCTGTACCGTGACAAGCTCAACGCTTCCTTCGCCGCAGGCGATCAGCAGTCCGCCGCCGGGCAGCAGAGTACCCGGCTCTCCGCTTTGATCGGGGCAAAGACGGGAGGCGTACACCTTCAGCCGTTTTCCCTCCACCGTTGTCACGGCGCAGGGCCATGAGGACAAGCCGCAGATCTGATGATGCACCAGCCGTGCAGGCTTAGAAAAATCCAGCTCGGACAGCGATTTATCCAGCATCGGCGCATAAGAGGATTCTGCATCGTTTTGAGGAGTACGGGGCGCTGTGCCTGCCTCCACCCGCTCCATCGTTTCGGCAAGCAGATCGGCGCCGAGTGCGGATAACCGGTCGTGCAGTTCGTCCGCCGTTTCGTTTTCGCCGATTGGCGTCTCCGCCTGCAAAATCATATCGCCGGTGTCCAGCCCCTCCGCCATATACATGGTGGTGACGCCGGTTTCCCGCTCGCCGTTTAGAATACACCATGCAATCGGCGCCGCGCCGCGATAGGCGGGCAGCAATGACGCGTGCAGATTGATACAGCCGAGCGGAGGCAGCTGCAATACCGCCGGCGGCAGTATTTTTCCGTATGCCGCCACCACGATCGCCTGCGGCGCGAGTTCGCGCAGCAAGCGCAAGGTATCTTCACTTTTGAGAGATTCAGGCTGATAGACAAAAAGACCCAATTCTTCTGCCGCCGCTTTCACCGGGGTCGGAACCAGCTTCATCCCCCGTCCGCGGGGACGGTCCGGCTGAGAAAACACGCCGACGATCTCATGCCCGCACCGGTGCAGCTTTTGCAGCGGCAAAACGGCAAAATCGGGCGTACCCATATAGACGATCCGCATCAGGCTTCCTCCAGTTCTTCGGGCTCCAGCATCCGCTCCGCCAGATCCTGAAACAGCACGCCGTTGAGATGGTCGATCTCATGGCAGAACGCACGGGCAAGCAGTTCGCTTCCCTCGATTGTAAAGGGGTTCCCGTTTCGGTCGAGCGCTTTTACCTTCACCTTCATCGGACGGGTGACAAGGCCGTACTTCCCGGGACTGGAAAGGCAGCCCTCGCTCCCGGTCTGCTTTCCCCTTTTGGAGACGATCTCGGGATTGATCAGCTCAATCAGTCCGTCGCCGACGTCGACCACCACCGCGCGGCGCAGTACGCCGACCTGCGGCGCGGCAAGTCCCGCTCCGTTTGCCTCATACATCGTTTCGGCCATATCGTCCAGCAAATCCCAGAGCCGCCGGTCAAAATTCACGACCTCACGGCTGGTTTTCCGCAAAAGCTCCTCATCCTCGTTCAAAATATTCCTGAGCGCCATATTCTTCCTCCTTGCTACCGTCCTACTTCCCCATTGATATCGGCATACAGCCGGATATTGTGAAACCGCTTATCCCTGCCGCAGACATGCAGTACCTTAGCAAGCATTTTCCGAAACACCGCGTTTGCCTTACACTTGATGACCACCCGGAAGCGGTACTGATTATAAACCCGGTAAATACCCGCCGGATTGGGCCCCATCACCTGAAGCGGCAGTTTTTCACTTTCCTGCTCCGCCACGGCGCGCAGCACCTGCACAAAATATCCCGCGGCGTCCATGGCATACTGCTCCCTTGCGCCGCTGATCCCAACCACGCAGATGTCGCAGAACGGCGGATACAAAAGCGCCTTGCGCGCCTGTATCTCATCATGATAAAACGCCCCGTAATCCTGTGCCGCCGCTGTCTGCAAAATGGCGTGATCGGGGGTCATCGACTGGATATAGGCGCGACCCGGCTTTTCACCCCGTCCGCACCGTCCGATCACCTGTGTGAGCAGTGAAAACGCCCGCTCGCCGCAGCGGTAATCCTCGCCGTAGAGAAGCTGGTCGATTGCCAGCACGCCCACCAGCGTGACGTTCGGGAAATCAAGCCCCTTGGCGATCATCTGGGTGCCGAGCATGATATCATACTCACCCGCCGCGAACGCCGCGAACCGCTCCTCATAAGCATAGCGGGAATAGGTGGTATCGGTATCCATTCTGAGAATGCGGGCGGCGGAAAAATACTCCTCCAATTCGCTTTCCAGCCGCTGTGTGCCGAAGCCGGACAGAAGGATATGCTCACTGCCGCAGGAACGGCAGCGGGTCTGCTTCGGCTCGGAATGACCGCAGTAATGGCACATCATTCTGCCGTTTGCCTTATGGTAGGTCAGCGCCACGCTGCAATGCGGACACTGCACTACCGTGCCGCAGTCGGCACAGCGGGCAATGGTCTGATAACCCCGCCGGTTGAGCAGCAGCATCGACTGCTCGCCCCGCGCC
>CANQKG010000188.1 GCA_947624425.1 uncultured Clostridia bacterium
CCCTGTCTCGCGTGACCGGTGCCCTTCTGCCGCCACGGCTTTTTGCCGCCGCCTGAAACCTCGGTGCGGGTCAGGGTGGACTGGGTGCCCTGCCGCTGATTAGCAAGGTAGTTCACCACAGCGTCATGCATGACCGCCTCGTTCGGAGTGATACCGAATACCGCGTCGTTGAGGTCGATGGAAGAAACCTCTTTCCCGTTCATGTCTACTACTTTTACCTGTGGCATTTCGATTCCTCCCTTCCTTAGCCTTTCTTCACGCTGCTGACGACCGTCACAATGCTGTTGCGGGGGCCGGGAACGGCGCCCTTGACGGCGATCAGGCTGTTTTCCGCGTCGATCTTCGCCACGGTGAGATTCTGGATCGTCACTCTGGCGCTGCCCATCTGACCGGGCATTTTCTTTCCTTTAAAAATACGGGACGGATCGGAGCAGGCGCCCATCGAACCGGCGTGCCGGTGTACCGGGCCGGTACCGTGGGTCTCTTTCAGCCGTGCGCCGCCGTATCTCTTGATGGTGCCGGCAAAGCCTTTACCCTTGCTCACGCCGGTGACGTCCACAACGTCCCCCTCGGCAAAGATATCCGCCTTCACAAGATCGCCTACCGAAAGCGCGCTGCAGTCCTCGAGCCTGAACTCGCGCAGCACCTTTTTCAGCGCCACGTCCGCCTTGCCGAAGTGACCTTTCAGCGGCTTGTTCACCCGGTTCGCGGCGACCTCGCCGTAGCCGAGCTGAACGGCTTCGTAACCGTCGTTCTCCACTGTCTTCTTCTGGACGACCACATTGGGCGCTGCCTCAATGACTGTGACCGGGATCACCCGTCCGTTCTCGTCGAAGATCTGGGTCATGCCGATCTTCTTTCCGATGATACCTTTCTTCATCGACTTACCTCCTTTGGCTATTGGTTGACCTGTCTGGCCAACATGACCTTTGCGGGAAAGCCCATCGGCTCCCCCAAAGCGATCAGCGTTCTTACAGCTTGATCTCCAGCTCCACACCGGCGGGAAGCTCCAGCCCCTGAAGCGCCTCCACCGTCTTATTGGACGGACGGAGCACGTCGATCAGCCGCTTGTGGGTGCGCATCTCAAACTGCTCTCTGCTGTATTTGTACTTGTGTACCGCACGCAGAATGGTGACGATCTCCTTCTCGGTGGGCAGGGGGATCGGTCCCGATACCCGCGCGCCGGTCCGCTTCGCCGTCTCGACGATCTTGGTCGCCGCCGCGTCCACCAGAGTGTGATCGTAGCTCTTGAGCCTGATCCTGATTTTTTCCTTGACTGCCATGATTCATCTCCTCCTTTTGACTGACTGTGGGGGACAAACATTGATTTTACCTGCACACGGCTCCGTGTGTTTCACGGTTTACGCATAAGAAAGCCGAAAAAACAATGCGGTTTTTTCGGACACATTTCTTCGCGCCGCACCTTATGCCGCTGCCATAGTCCAAACCCTGCGGGAAACCCGCCGGTTTTCGGAGTACCGTCGGCATGGTTTGCGTATCTGCGCGCAGTATAACTGTCGCCCGGTTTCAAATCGGACATACTCCACGGAAATTCCCCATGCCTGCGGCATGGCCACCTCCCGCTTCATCGCATATCTTTTGCAGTCGTATTTATGATTTTAACAGAAAGCGGCGGGAATGGCAAGATTTGCGCCGCAGAATTTTTTAGAACATTCCGCCCTATTTTTGTGCATTTTCCACAAATGCATAAAAATACCGCCCCGCCATGCGCCATGCGGCGGCAGTATCGCGGCAATTTTGCTTGACGAACTATGAATCCCTCCACCATGCTGTGCATGGCACTCCGCCTCTTTCAGGTTTGGTTTTGCTTGGTGCTTTGATTGGTCTTGGAGATATTGAATCCCTCCACCATGCTGTGCATGGCACTCCGCCTCTTTCAGGTTTGGTTTTGCTTGGTGCTTTGATTGGTCTTGGAGATATTGAATCCCTCCACCATGCTGTGCATGGTCCCCCTCCCTTTGACAAGGGAGGCACTGGCGAACAAATCAGCTTTAACGGAAATATTGAGAAAGGAAGGCTGAAAAAAGCCTTCCTTTTCTACTATAACCTCAAAAGCTACTACCTATTATTAAAACCGCTTTTATTTACTTTCTCACAAAGCTTCCGTCTTTGTCAAAACCTCCCTTGTGAAAGGGAGGGGGACCGCGCTTTGCGCGGTGGAGGGATTCAAACCCACAAAGCCAACCGAAACCGCTTTGCGCGGTGGTGGGATTCACAAACCGCTTTTCCCGTTTCGGGCGGAAACCTGATATTTCCGCTTGACTAAATCGGTTGTCAATACCGCTTTCTATCCGCACCGCATTTCGTTCCGGGCAGAAAAATCCGCCATCCTCACTGAGCCGCAAGTGCGTACCAAAAATGTTCCGGGCAGAAAAATTTGCCATCCTCACCCAGCCACAAGTGCGTACTAAAAAATCAGCGGCAAAGCTGGCGTTTTTCGGTTTGGGTCATGCCGAAAAACCAGAGGGACGGCAGGTAGAAAAGGGTCAGAACTACGGCGAGCGTCAACATACCTGCCGCGTTATGGGGGAGCAGCCGCCGCAGCAGCAGACCCAGCAGTCCGCAGGCAAAAAGCACCGGCAGGATGCCTGCGGTCAGCCTTTTGCAAAAGCTTCCCATGCGGATCGCAAGCCGCCGCTTTAGCTCTATGCCGGTGGCAGCGGTGCAGGCGGCAAGGGAGAGCGCCGTACCGAGCGCCGCGCCGAGGGCGTCGAACCGGAGGATCAGCAGTACCGACGGGATGATGCCGCCCAACGCCAGCAGCAGGCTGATGACCGCCCGCCGCCGATGGAGGTTTTTCGCCTCCAGCAGATAGACGCCGGTGGCGAGGGTGGAGGGCAGGATCACCGCGCCCATCA
>CANQKG010000189.1 GCA_947624425.1 uncultured Clostridia bacterium
CTTCAGCGGGCTGCACGCTGAAGGTCAAACGGAACAGCATCCTGCTCCGTGCGCCGCGGCGGCTTAAAAGCTTCGGCACCGTTCGTACCATGCCCTACCCGGGATTTCCGACCGACGCGCAGGCAATTTTTATGGCTTTGGCGTCCCTTTGCGACGGGACGACCATTTTTGTGGAAAATATTTTTGAAAACCGCTTCCGCCATGTATCGGAGCTTTGCAGAATGGGCGCCAACATGAAGGTGGTGGGACGCGCCGCCGTTGTGCAGGGCGTTCCCTGTCTTTCCGGCGCACATGTGGAGGCAATGGACTTGCGGGGCGGCGCCGCGCTGATGCTGGCGGGGCTGGCCGCGCAGGGCGACGCCGTTTTAACCGGGATCTCCCATATCCTGCGCGGATATGAGGAGCCGGATCGGGTGATCCGTTCCCTTGGGGGCGATATCCGGTTGATCTTATGAAAAGGAGGGGTAACTATGGCAAATCAACACGCCGAGGCCGCCGTTGCATGGCAGGCGAAACGGCGTGCCTTCAAAAAGCGGCGGCGTATGGCGATCATTCTGCTTATCCTGCTTTGCGCTTTGCTGTGCGTCCTCTCCTTCACGGTTTTATTCCGCATGGAGCAGGTGTCCGTCTCCGGTATGGAGCAATATAACGGCGACTATGTCTGCCGGATCGCGGATATCAAAGCGGGCGACAGTCTTCTGATGATGCGCACCGACGCGCTGCGCGAGCGGCTTTTATCCAACACGCTGGACGCCGATCAGGTGGAAGTAAAACGCCGTCTCCCCTCCACGCTGGAAGTGACCTTTACACCCGCCTTGCCGACCGTCAGCATCAAGGGAAGCGGCGGAACCTATTACATACTCTCGGCAGGGTACCGCGTTTTGGAGACCGGCGCCCTTGCACCCGCCGAGGGGACGACCGTGCTCCACGGCTTTACCCTGACCGATGAAGCGGTTCCTGTGGGCGGCTTTGCCTCCTTTCAGGAAAACGACATCCTCTCACAGCTTCAAAATGCGCTGAACGCCTGCGGATTAAGCGGCGTGACCGCGATCGACGTCCGCGACCGGAACAACATCCGCCTGCTCTGCCAGCAAAATCTGGTGCTGGATCTGGGTACCGCAGATGAGCTGGACTACAAGCTGGGCTTTATCAAGGACTGCATGGACAAGGGTCGGGTGGACGCCGTGGCGATCGGCTGTGCGGACGCCGGTGAAACGGGAAAGATCTATTACCGCACGCTTGGGGACGATCCCGAGCTTGCAAACACGATTTCCGAACTGCTTGCCGCTGAAGATACGGCCAGAAAAGCGCAGATCGAAGCGGAAGCCGCGGCTGCTGCGGCAGCGGCGGAGGCCGCAGCCTCCCAACCGGAAGCGGCGGATGAATCGGCAGCCTCCCCACCCGATACGGCCGAGGAATAAATCGGGTAAAAATTTAATCAAAATCGAAAATATCGTATTGAAATTTGACGAACGGCGTGATATGATATAGGTAAACTCTATCATTATCGCTGTTTTTACGCGGACATAAAAAGTACAGGAGGATAAAAGTATGGATTTTATGCTGGACAAAGATGCGGAGCGTGCCGTAAACATCAAGGTTGCCGGTGTGGGCGGCGGCGGAAACGCCGTGGACCGCATGATCAACTGTGACATTCAGGGGGTTGATTTTGTTTCGATCAACACCGATATTCAAACGCTTCGGCGCTCCCGTGCGCCGGAAAAGATCCAGATCGGCGAAAAGCTGACCCGCGGCCGCGGTGCAGGCGGAAACCCCGAGATCGGCCAGCAGGCGGCTGAGGAAAGCCGTGAGGATATCATTGCCGCGCTGGACGGCGTACAGATGGTATTCATCACCGCCGGTATGGGCGGCGGCTCCGGTACGGGCGCCGCGCCGATCATTGCGGAGATCGCACGGGACATGGGGATCCTCACGGTCGGTATCGTGACCAAGCCCTTTACCTTTGAGGGGCAAAAGCGGATGCAGCAGGCAGAGCTTGGCGTCGCCGCGCTCAAAGACCGTGTGGACGCGCTGATCGTGATCCCGAACGAGCGGCTGACCCAGATGCCCGATACAAAAATCACTTTGGTAAACGCTTTTGCGGCTGCCGACGACGTGCTTCGCCAGGGCGTGCAGAGCATCTCCGATCTGGTCAATGTACCGGGACTTATCAACCTGGACTTTGCGGACATCACCTCGGTGATGAAGGACGCGGGCTATGCCCACATGGGGATCGGCGAAGCGCAGGGCAAGGACAAGGCCGAGGTTGCGGCGCAGATGGCAATCTCCAGCCCGTTGCTGGAGACCTCGATCAACGGCGCGCACGGCGTGATCCTCAACATCACCGCCTCTCCCGACATCACCATGGAGGACATCAACAACGCCGCGCACAAAATCAGCGACGCGGTGCATCCCGATGCGAAGATCAACTTCGGCGTGGTGCTGGACGACAAGCTTCAGGATACCATCAAGCTTACGGTGATCGCCACCGGATTTGATGTACCCGAGGAGAAAAAGCCCGCCGCTTCGGAAAGCAGTTATGACGAGCAGGACTTCGGCTTCAGCGACATCATGAATATGTTCAACCAGAAAAACGACAATCTTTGATTTCATTGGAAGAGCCTTCTTCAAAAAGAAGAAGGCTCTTTTTTATGCAGGAAGTCCCGTTCAATCTTGCATAACGGCAACATCCGTGCTATAATGATATATCGGGAGGTGGACAGATGCGGGAGCTTACCATCGGCAAAAACGACGCCGGACAGCGGCTGGACAAATTCCTCCGAAAGGCGATGCCTCAGCTTTCCGCAGGTCTTGTCTACCGCAGCATCAGGCAGAAGAAGATCAAGTGCAACGGCAAGCGCTGCGCCC
>CANQKG010000190.1 GCA_947624425.1 uncultured Clostridia bacterium
CGCCGGCTGCCCGAAGCAGATCCCGATCCCGGATATTTTCGCCGCAAGGAACCGGCAGCTTGTCTGGGGTCAGCTGGCCGAGGGCGCACGGCAGTATGCCGAGGCGGTGAAAAACGGTGGCAGCGCCGCCGACTGCATTGCCTGCGGGCAGTGCGAACGCGCCTGTCCCCAGCAGATCAGCGTGATAGAGCGCCTGCGCGACTGCGCGGCGCAGTTTGACCGCGAAAGCTAAGCGCCGCCCGGTCTTTGTTCCCGGCGGCCGGAAATAAGCATCTCCCCTGTCACACTGCGGTTGACAAAGTTCCGCGCCGATGCGGTGGACTTGAAAACTTGACCATGCTATACTAAAGTCACCGCGGAAAAAGTAAAATATTCTATGGGAGTGTGCACAATGACGCTTGGAAATAGAATTTTAGAACTTAGGGCGCACTTGGGACTTTCCCAGGAAGAGTGTGGGGAGCTGTTCGGCTCGACTCGGCAGACCGTTTCGCGGTGGGAGCTTGACCTGGCGCTGCCGGAGATCCAGAAGATTGTGCAAATGGCGCGGATCTGCGGCGTCACGACTGATTCCATTCTTTCGGACGGTATCTCCACATTTGATGCTGCGTTTGAACGCTTTGTCTGCGGTGTTTACCGCAAAAAGAATGTCCTGGTCGTCGAAACGGAGAGAATCGCCCTCGTTTATCTTGAACGCGGCGATACGCTCTGCGCCGAACTTTACGAAGGAATGCGGGAAAACAAGACCCTGCGCGCAGCCGCGGCGTATGCGTTCAAAGATAAAAAGACAAATTATGCCTATTGGGACAACAACGGGAAGATAACAGCAAATTACGATGCAGGTGATATCATCGGTCAGAAATTTGATCGAAAGCAGCTTGACAACATGAAACGTGTTGAAACGTTTTTGGCAGAGCGCAACAAAAAACCGCTGCCAACCGTGCCAGAGGCGGGATTTAAGACCTGTTTGACAAAATGGCGTACCGGAACAAAGTTTTACTGCCGTGACGACCAGATTTTTGCCCTCATCTATCTGAACGGAATGGAGTATTGCTTCCATATGGCGCCGCAGCAGCATGAGAACACCTACTGCGGAGTAACCGCTGTTGATGCGTTTGAGTTAGGCAACTGCATTGGAAAGCAGTATTTCAGGATCAGGCACTTAGGTAACGACAGCGAGAAGTTTACGGTAAGCTTTTCGATGCTTAACGAGCCGTTTCGGAAAGTCAGCCCGCCATCTGGCGAGAACGGCATTGACTTCGCAAGCTGTGATAACAATCTTGAAAAGGTCAAGCGGTACGGCGATGACTGGATCACCGTCACAAACTGTGGCGACGAGCTGACATACTGCCGCGACGACAAGGATATGATTGAGCGGTTTGAAGCATGACAACAACATCAGCGGTGCGGCGGTAATCATAAATCCAAAATATAAGACCAAACGCCTGTTCCCGGCGGCAGCGCATGAAAAAATCCACCCGCTTTGCGGGTGGATTTTTTGTTTTTATACTACCGCAGCTTTTATACTACCGCAGCTTTTATACTTTTACCACAACGCGGTGATCTGCCGTTTGCTGATCCGGCGAATACCGAAGCAGCGTATACTGCCCTTTTCCGGCGTCCTTTGCGGCATACAAGGCGCGGTCGGCCTCGGAGAAGACCGTTTCAAATTCAATCTCCGTATCTTCGATCAACAAAACGCCGATACTGCAATCCACGCCGATGTTGTTTACCGATTTGGAGGCGCTCAGCAGCGCCGTTTTGATATTCATACACTTTTCCGCGATCGCGTTCTCATCGCAGAGATCCTCGGCAAAAATGATGAATTCATCGCCGCCCCAGTGGCCGATCAGGTCATCGTGACAGAAGATATCAAGCAAAACATCGCTGGTACGCTTGAGTACCAAATCGCCGAAATAATGCCCGTATTCATCGTTATACATTTTGAAGTTGTCCAGATCCAAAAAGTAGACCGAGCCTTTGACATGGGGATTATGCTGGCGAAGATATTCCTCAAGCGACTTTTGAAAGCCCTGCTTGTTGTAGATGCCCGACAGCATGGCGTCATGCGTGCTCAGCAGCTTATATTTGACCCTGATCTCATGGTTCTCCATCCGCAGTGCCGTAATGATATTACTGGAAACCAGCGACACGCCCAGCGCAACCACGGCGATAAACATATTACACTGCGCAATAAACGGTTCTTTTAAGAGGATGACGAGGAGAATATAGACCGCATACAAAATAAGCAGCATCACATCGGCCAGGATACTCGGAAAAATAAAAAGCGACGAAACCGCAATGCTCACCAGAGGTGTAAAGCAGGACGGCGCGCTGATATTGCCGGTCACATCGATCCATATCACAAAGAAAAACAGGATAACGCCGTACATGATACACAGCGTATTGACGTCCCGCGTGCGGCAAAGTCCGCTTTTTTTGTATAAAAATACAGCGGCGAAAAAAAGAACCGACACCGGCAAAAAGACCATATGTGCAACCGTGGGCCTCCAGTCTTTCAGAATCGCAAAAGCAAACAGCATGAAAAACAAAAGCAGCACAACCGTGAGAATACTGCAATTAAATACGACCTTCAGGTTGCTTTCCATGATCTCATATTTTGCCTGCGCAAAATACTGTTTCCTTTTTTCGGTATAGCTTTTGATTCGCGTGAACATGAACTTCTGCCCCCCGCAACAATTCGCTGATTCGCTCAAAGTCAGGGCATTGCATTGCCTTTTCGGGGTATGATTTTTTCTCCCGATTTTTCCGTATATTTCGATTTATTGCACCATACACCAAGGTTTTTGTCAATGCGAAAATGCATAAAGGGATCAT
>CANQKG010000191.1 GCA_947624425.1 uncultured Clostridia bacterium
GGTGCGTGCGGTCTTTCCCGTCGCGGATATTTTTTAAATTCTCCACAAGGTTCCGCCCGACAAAGCCGTTTGCACCGGTTACGAGGATTTTCATATCAACACTCCGTATTTTTCTTTTTTATCACTCGTTGAACGAGCAACATTATTTTTTCGTATATATAAGTCACTGCTTTTAATGATATTTTTCCAAACAACTTTTGTCTGATTAATTCAACCAAAGAGCAGACAATAAACACTAATATCGCACAAAGCAATAACCTGATCACTAAAATTCCTGAGTTATAAAATTCATGATTATGAATTACATCTAACCACAGCCAGTTTCTGACAATTGGACTTTCATGAATTAAATAAACCCCAAAAGTGCATGAGGAAATTGTGTTGATCAAATGATTCACATATGGTCTCCGATAGATTGCCATTGTAAAAAGACCAACACCCGCTCCAACTATCAACAGTGAATGTCTATAGTAAAACCATATACTTTTTCCTTCAAAAAAGGCAAAATAGTTTTCTAACGTGCGAAATACGACAGACGACATGAAAAGCAGGCCAAAAGAAATTACTGTTGTACACACTCTAAACTTTTTATTTTTAAATATATTATCAGGATATTTCTTTAAAAACGCTCCTATTAAATAGAACATCAAAAACTGTGGGATTTCAGATCCGAACATTTTTTGATTTGTAAACGTAGGGATCACTACCCACATTGCCAGCATAACAAAAACACATATTTCATGTTTCCGCTTATCTAAGGAATCAATAAAAACATTAATAAACGGTGAAAGAATCAATGTTACAAAGTAAGCGGTAAAAAACCACCATGTAGAAAATATCGTCGGAAAAAGGAACGATATTATAGTTTTTATGGTGAATTGGTAACTGATTATCATTCCAAAGAACAATGAAAGCAGGGAATAAAACCAGACTTGCGACAAAAGTTTTAATACTCGTTGTATCTTGAATTCTTTTTCGCACATATAATACCCGGTTATCATTACAAAAATATCTACGCCCAGATTGCCTAACGTAAACCAATCCAAGAATAAATCATTTATCTGAAATGAAGAACCGTCCTTAGGAAACCCTCCGTGAAATGATGCATGCGATACTACTATAAAGAGCATCGAAATAATTCGCAAAAGCTCCACAGAAGAATTTCTTGCCGTACCCCCCCCCGCTTAATTTCCGATTTATTCCTTGATTCATATGCTCCTCCTTATACTTGTGTTCAAATTAAAAGCCTATTTCTTTGCAGCTTAATACAGCATAGTTGATGTTCAAATTTCTTTTCTCCACACCATCTTATTGACCGTATCTTATATTCGTTCTCCGCACCAATTGACGTTTTCTTTGACGACCTTTGCCGGTACTCCGGCAATTACCGTCCCGCTTTTATCTATCGGCTTTGTTACCACCGCGCCTGTGCCTATGACACAATTTTCGGGAATACTTACGCCTTTGGTCATAAGCACCCTATGGCCGACCCAAACATGATTGCCGATCACCACGTCCTTTGCCGGATTGATCCTTTCTCCCGCCTCGTTCAAAAGCGAATGGGAATCCCCTGTTCTGATTACGATTTCCGATGAAAACAGGCAGTTGCTTCCGACAACGCATTTGGTAGACTCAGTAACGGCAATGTGAATTTTTCCGGCGTAGCGTGTGTGATCGCCGGTAATAATCGCATTATTATTATCTTCTATATAAAATGACGCATCTTTGGCAATACAGTTTTTTCCTAATTCAATTGTGTTATTACTGCCGTAGAAGATAAATTCGCAATTACGGAGTACCTCTCTCCCCCCCCCGCGTAAAATCAGGCGATTCCCGGTTCCTGTGCTTATGATTCTGCAATGTAAAAGAATCGTTCCTTCATTTTCAATATGTATTTTTCCTTTCCTTTTATTGTTAAACGGAAAGCAATTGATGAGCTTATACAGTTTGAACGCAAGCCTTTTTATCGTCTGTTTCATATCTCTTTCCTCCACACCATTTTATTGACCACGCCGACATAGGACTGGATGATCTTGACCACCTTATCGCTCACGTTGACGTCGGTATAATCGGGGACGGGAACAACGCCGCCGTTCGGCTCGTTCTTCACCGTCTCCACTGCCGTATCCACCGCTTGGAGCAGCCCTTTTGTGTCAATCCCCGACAGGATAAAGCAGGCCTTGTCAAGCGCCTCGGGACGCTCGGTCGAGGTGCGGATACAGACCGCCGGGATAGGATGTCCGATACTCGCGAAAAAGCTCGATTCCTCCGGCAATGTTCCGCTGTCGGACACCACGCAGAAGGCGTTCATCTGCAGGCAGTTGTAATCGTGAAAGCCCAGCGGCTCATGCCGGATCACGCGGCTGTCGAGCTTGAATCCGCTTTGCTCCAGCCGCTTTTTCGAGCGGGGATGGCAGGAATAGAGGATCGGCAGACCGTACTTTTCCGCCATTTGATTGATCGCCGTGAACAGGCTCATAAAATTCTTTTCGGTATCGATGTTTTCCTCGCGGTGGGCGGAGAGCAGGATATATTTCCCTTTTTCCAGTCCGAGGCGGGAAAGAACGCCGCTCTTTTGGATCGCATCGAGGTTGGCCGTCAGTACCTCCGCCATCGGAGAGCCGGTCACATAGGTGCGTTCCTTCGGCAGGCCGCAGTCGGCAAGATAGCGGCGGGCGTGCTCGGAATAGGCAAGATTGACGTCCGAAATAATGTCCACGATCCGGCGGTTGGTCTCCTCCGGCAGGCACTCGTCCTTGCAGCGGTTGCCCGCCTCCATGTGAAAGATCGGGATATGCAGGCGCATCGCGCCGATGACGGACAGGCAT
>CANQKG010000192.1 GCA_947624425.1 uncultured Clostridia bacterium
ATCCGCCTTTGCCGCGACAAGGGGTACGCCCCATGCCCGGCAGAGGGCTTTTACAAACAAAAGGTCGCCGTCCGCCGCGGCGCGCAGGCCGTGGTGGAGGTGGCAGGCGGTCAGCCGAAAATGATAGTCGGCAAGCCCGAAGCGAAGCAGGTGCAGCAGCGCCGCAGAATCCGCGCCGCCCGACAGGCAGACAAGCAGGCTGTCCCCCTTTTGGAGCAGCCCGCTTCCCACCGCCGCGCTTCGCAGCGGCGAAAGTGCGGCATGAACGGATCTAGCCGCCATATCGGTCGTCCACCGGCAAAAACCGGCTGTGTGCGCCGTCCCAGAACAAAGGCACCTCGCCCGTTTCGCCGTGCCGGTTTTTCCCCATGATCAGCTTTGCCTCTCCCTCGTTCCGGTAGAGCAGCAGCACCGCGTCGGCGTCCTGCTCGATCGAGCCGGAATCCCGCAGGTCGGCCACCTTGGGGATCGGGTCGCTCCGCTTTTCCACCTCGCGGTTGAGCTGGGACAAAAGCAGCACCGGCACCTCCAGCTTGAGCGCCATCAGCTTCAGCTCGCGGGTGATGGTGCTGATCTCCAGCACCCGGTTCCCCTCCAGCTTGCTGTTGCCGGTGGTCATCAGCTGGAGATAGTCGATCACCACCAGCCCCAGATTTTTCTGCCGGCGGAGCCGTACCATCATCTCCCGCACGGTGGGGCTTGTGCTGTCCAGATACAGCGGCGCGGCCGCGATCTGCTCCGCGCCCTCGGCAAGGCGGGTCCACTCCTCCTCGGTGAAAATGCCGGTTTGGAGCTTCCTGCTGTCCAGCCCGGAAGAGGCGGAGAGCATACGGGAAACCAGCTCCTCCCGTCCCATCTCATAGGTGAACACCACCACCGTTTTTTTGCAGTGTACGGCGACGTGCTCGGCAATATTCATGGCAATGGTGGTCTTGCCGGTGGCGGGACGCGCGCCGATTAAGATCAGATGCCCCTTTTGGAGCCGCAGCATCTGATCCAGCCGGGAAAAGCCGGTCGGTAGGCCGAGATACTCCTCCCGCTCGTCGCCCGACAGCTTCGCCAGCCGGTCGTAGACGTTGAGCATCACCTCGTCGATCCGCACCAGTCCCGAGATATCCCGTCCCTGCCGGATGTCGTAGATCCGCTCCTCCGCCGCGTCGAGCAGCGTATTGGCGTCCGCCTCGCCTCCGTCCACATCGGCCAAAATCTGCGCCGCTGTCTGCCGCAGGGTGCGCAGATAATATTTCTCCCGCACGATCCTGCAGTATTGCTCTAAATTGGCGGTGGTGGGCGTCAATTCGATCAGCTGGGCAAGGTAGGCCTTTGCCTCCTCCTCGGTGCGGAACACGCCCTCGCTCACCGCCTTATCGCAGACGGTGACAAAGTCCACCGCGGTCCCCGCGGCATACATACCGAGGATCACGCCGAACAACCCCCGGTGCGCCTCGAGATAAAAGCACTCCGGCTTTAAAATATCCATCACGGCCGGGATCTGCTCACTGTCCAGCAGCATCCCGCCCAGCACCGATTGCTCCGCGTCGTTATTATGCGGCGAAACGCCGGACAAAATCTCTTCCAGATTTCTTTCCGCCATTTTCTCAGCCCTCTGTGACCGACACCGTCATCTCGGCGGTCACGCCGCCGCCGAGCTTGACCGCGGCGGTATAGCTCCCGCAGGCCTTGATATCAGCCACCGCGACCTTCCGCTTTTCGACCGTCACGCCGTACTGGGCGGCGATCGCCGCGGCGACCTCCTTTGCGGTCACCGAGCCGAACAGCCGTCCGCCGCTGCCCGCCTTGGCCGTCACCGTCACCGTTTTGCCCGCCAGCAGCGCGGCGGTCTTCTTTGCCTCTTCGAGCGCCACCTCGGCATGGTGCGCCGCCGCGGCGTCCTTATTCTTCTTTTCGTTGATGGCGGCTGCCGACGCTTCCACCGCCAGCCCCCGTTTGAGGAGAAAATTCCGGGCATAGCCGTCGGCGACCTTCACAAGCTCGCCCTTTTTCCCGCTTCCCTTTACATCCTCCAGTAAAATCACCTGCATGACGCTCACTCCTTACTGTTTTTTCTCTTCGCCGTCTATCGCCGCAATCAGCCGCGTTCTTGCCTCGGTTAAATTCACGCCGGCAAGCTGTGCCGCCGCCATCGTTTGATGGCCGCCGCCGCCCAGCTTTTCCAGCAGCGCCTGTACGTTCCGCCCGCCAAGGCTCCTGCCCGATATGCAGATCCCGCCCGGGATCGGATAAAGCACAAAGGACGCCTCCACCGGATTGATGGACAAAAGCTCGTCCGCCGCCTGCGGCGCGATGATCCGCATATCGTCGCTTTTCTCGGTCGCCTGCGCGATCGCATATCCCCGGTAGATCTCGGCCGACGCCACGATTTTGGTCTTTTTCCGATATGCCTCCATGGAGCTGGCAAACAGCTTTTTCACCCGCACGGTATCGGCGCCCCGCCCGCGCAGAAAGGCCGCCGCCTCAAAGGTGCGCACGCCGGTGCGGAGCACAAAGTTTTTGGTGTCCAGCATGATCCCCGCCAGCAGACATTCGGCGGTATTCCCCGAAAGGGTCACGCCCGGGCAGTACTGCGCCAGCTCGGTCACCATTTCGCAGGCGGAGGAGGCATACGGCTCATGATAAAAGATCGCCGCGTCGGAGATATGCTCCACCGTTTTGCGGTGGTGGTCGATCACCATCACCTGCGGGCAGAGCCGGTAGAGCTCCTCCGATTCGGTCAGCTTTGCATTGTGGGTGTCCACGATGATCAAAAGGGTGTCCTTATCGACCAGATCCCTGGCATGGTTGGCGGCCAAAAACAAATCGGGCGTATC
>CANQKG010000193.1 GCA_947624425.1 uncultured Clostridia bacterium
CAGGCACCAACGGAAAGGGGAGCGTTGTCACCTTCTGTGCCGCCATGCTGGAACAAGCGGGTTTTCGGGTGGGGAAATATCTTTCTCCCTATGTGCTGGAGTTCCGGGAGCGGATCCAGATAAACGGGGAGATGATCCCGTTTGACCGGCTGGCGGCATTGACTAAACGGGTGCGCGCCGCCGTGGAGCAATCGGCGGCAGAGGGGTATCGCTTTACGGCGTTTCATGTCACCACCGCTCTGGCATTCTGCTATTTTGCCGAGGAACAGTGCGACTTTGTCTGTCTGGAGGTGGGGCTCGGCGGCAGGGGGGACTGCACCAATCTGATCCCGCCGCCGGAGGTGGCGGTCATCACGCCGATCTCACAGGATCACACTGCCGTTTTGGGGAACACCGTGGAGGAGATCGCCGCCGAAAAGGCGGGGATTCTGAAAACCGGTTCCACCGCCGTGATCGCCGCCGGGCAGCCGTCCGCTGCCCTTGCGGTATTGCGCCGCGTCGCAGCGGAGCGGGGGATGTCCATCATAGAATCGGAAAAGCCTGCCGTGCTGCTTCATACGCCCGCGCATTTGACCATCGCTTATCACGGGAATACCTACGAGCTTGGTATGACGGGCGGCTATCAGGCGGAAAACGCCGTCACCGCCCTGACTGTCATGGAGGTGCTGCGCCGCCGGGGTGTTGCCATTCCCGAAACAGCCCTGCGTCAGGGACTGCGGCAGGCGCGTATTCCGGCGCGGATGGAGCGGCTTTGGGATACCCCTCTTTTCTTTCTCGACGGCGCGCACAATCCTGCCGGTGCGGCGGCGTGCGCCGCTTTTGCAAGCCGCCTGCCTCGTCCGAGGGTGCTGATTTCGGCTGTGATGCGGGATAAAAACGTAAGCGGGATCACCGATATTCTGTTTCCCCTTTTCGATGTGATTTTCTGCCCGCCTCTGTCTGCTCCGCGTGCCTGCCCGCCGCAGGAACTGGCGGCAAAAGCCGCAAATGCCCGCGTTTCGTCCTCTTTGCGGGAGGCGCTCACAATGGCAAAAAAGGAAGCGGGGAAGGATGGGAGTATTCTGGCGGCGGGGTCGCTTTATCTGGCATCCGAAATTCGTCCGCTCTGCCTTTCTGATTTCGACAAAAACGCGCTGTGACATCGGTTATGATAGAGATGTTGGACAGGCTGTCGAACAGAAAGGATGAGAAATATGGCAGTGGAGCTGGTGCAATCTCCAAACCGGCTGACCGCAAAGCTGTCGGGTGAGATCGACCATCATTCCGCCCGCGGTATGCGGGAGAGCATCGACCGTGCGTTGACCGGCTTGACTCCCCGTGAGCTGGAGCTGGATTTTTCCGGCGTGGGATTTATGGATTCCAGCGGGATCGGGCTGGTGATGGGGCGGTATAAGCTGATCCGTCGGTATGGGGGCAGGCTGTATTTAAGCGGGCTTTCTCCCCAGTTGCAGCGGGTGATGAAGCTGTCCGGCGTGGACAGGCTTGCCGTGATCGAACAGAAAGGACAGAAAAGAGGGTAACGACATGACTGTACTGAATGAAATGAAGCTGACCTTTTTGAGCCGGAGCGCGAACGAAAGCTTTTCCCGTATGGCGGTCGCCGCGTTTTTCGCTCAGCTTGATCCCACCGTGGACGAGATCGCGGATATCAAGACTGCGGTTTCCGAGGCGGTGACCAATGCGATCGTCCACGGTTATCGGGACACGATCGGAACGGTATACATCACCGCGCGGATCCTGGAGGGCGGCCGCGCCTATGTCAAGATCCGGGATCGGGGCTGCGGGATCGCCGACGTCAAGCAGGCGATGGAGCCGCTTTTCACCACTGCGCCGGACGAGGAGCGGGCAGGGCTCGGCTTTGCGGTGATGCAGAGCTTTATGGACAGCGTGCGGGTCTATTCCAAGGAGGGAAAAGGCACCACCGTGGTACTGTGCAAAACGCTGGGGGTGCGGATGGGAAGATGACCCTTGCGGCAAAGGAACGCGACGCCTTTGTAGAGCAGAATCTGGGTCTGGTACACAGCTGCGCCAAGCGGTTTCGGGGACGCGGCATGGAATATGACGACCTTTACGGCGCGGGCTGTCTCGGTCTGCTGAAAGCGATCGACGGCTTCGAGCCGGAGCGGGGACTGCGGTTTTCCACCTATGCGGTGCCGGTGATCTTGGGGGAGATCAAACGGCTGTTTCGGGACGGCGGAGCCGTCAAGGTGAGCCGGAGTTTGAAGGAAGCGTCCTTAAAAATCAGTCGGGCGCGGGAGAAGCTCTCTGCCGAAACGGGACGGGAGCCGACCGTGCGGGAGCTGGCAAAGGCGACCGGCTGCACGGAGGAGCGGGTAACCGAAGCACTGCTGGCAACGCGTCCGACCGTTTCGCTGACCGAGGCGTGGGAGGAGGGCGACCGGCAGGCGGATCTGGTATTCGATCCGCCCGAGGAGAGCCTGACCGAGCGGCTGTCGCTGATGGCGGCGGTCAACCGGCTTTTGCCGCGGGATCGAAGGCTGTTGGAACTGCGGTATTTTCAGAACAAAACGCAGACCGAAACTGCCGCTTTGCTTTCGATGACGCAGGTGCAGGTCTCCCGTCGGGAGAAAAAAATACTGCTGGCACTCCGTGCGGAGTTATCTTAATAAGTTCGGGAAAACTTTTCAAAAAAGGTGATTGACAAAGCGCACCGCCTGTGATAGAATATTTACTGCCGCATGAGCAGGGTCACAAAAAGCGGTGCATCACCCACCCTGTGCAGCGAGTCTATGGAAAGAGGCAGGTGCCTTATCATGTACGCAGTGATTGAAACCGGCGGCAAGCAG
>CANQKG010000194.1 GCA_947624425.1 uncultured Clostridia bacterium
TATAGATTTGAGGGGACTGAGGCAGTGCGTAAAAACAGCCGGCGTGTACCCTCGACGGCACCAGATAATCTCTGGCGCCTTCGGGAGTGGACTTCATCAGCATCGGCGTTTCGATCTCGTAAAACCCGTTCTCATAGAAGTATTCCCGCGCAACGCGGGCAATATCATGCCGCATCTTCAGATTTTTCTGGAGTGCAGGCCGCCGCAGATCCAGATACCGATAGGTGAGCCTTGCTTCCTCCCCGACATTCGCCTTGTCGCTCACCTGAATGGGCGGCGTTTGGGCGCGGGAGAGCAGCCGCAGATCGCTTACCGCAAGCTCGATCTCGCCGGTCGGCAAGTCGGGATTGACCGCCTCCCGCCGCTTTACCTCGGCGGTCGCCATCACCACATACTCGGCACGAAGCGTATGCGCCTTTTCCATGACGTCAGTGGGCGTATGCTCGTCAAAGGTCATCTGGACGATGCCGGTGCGGTCCCGCAGATCGACAAAGACAAGGCTTCCCTTATCCCGCTGCTTTGCCACAAAGCCCGCTACCGTCACCTGCTTGCCCACATCGCTCCCCCGCAGCTCCCCACAGTAATGGGTGCGTTTTTTCCCCTGCATAGTATCCATTTTATTTCCTCCTATTCCTGCGGGAACCAATCCGCCAGCGCATCGTTTAGGCGATCCGTTCCCGCCTGATAAAGCACTTCGCTGAGTGCTAAAGCCGAAAGCTCCACCTGACGGGTCTCGCCGGTGTCCATCTGTTTGAGTTGTGCTTTTCCGCTTTGCAGCTCGTCCTCCCCCAGCACCAGGGTATAGACGCTGCCGAGCTTATCGGCATATTTCATCTGCGCTTTCACACTTCTGCCCATCTGGTCACAATCGACATAAAAGCCCTCTTTCCGCAGGGCGTTTGTGAGGGCGAGCGCACGACGGTTCGCCGCCTCGCCGATCGAGACAAGGTACAGTTCACAGGGACGCGGCTCGGGCAGCTCGATTTTCTGCGCCTGCAGCAGCAGCAAAAGCCGCTCCAGCCCCATACCGAAGCCGAGCGCCGGAGTGGGCGCGCCGCCCAATTCCGCCACCAGCCCGTCATACCGGCCGCCGCCGCAGACCGTACCCTGTGCACCGATATCGTCCGAAATAAACTCGAACACCGTTTTGGTGTAGTAATCCAGTCCCCGCACGATCCCGGGATCGACGGTGTAGGGAATCTCCAGATCGGAAAGCCGCGCCTTGACTCCCTCAAAATGCTCTTTGCATTCGTCGCAGAGGAAATCGAGAATGACCGGCGCATCCGCCGCAATGCCGGAGCAGACCGGCGACTTGCAGTCGAGTATCCGCATCGGATTGGTGTCAAGCCGCTCCCGGCAGGTGGCGCAAAGCTCCTCTTTCCGGGCGGAGAAATACTCGGTCAGCGCTTTATGATAGGAAGCCCGGCAGGTAGGACAGCCGATCGAATTGATTGCAAGCCGCAATCCCGTTACGCCCAGCATTTTGAAAATTTCCGAAGCCAGTGCGATCATCTCGGCATCGGCAGTGGGAGAAGCGGCGCCGAACAGTTCCGCGCCGAACTGGTGGAACTCCCGCAGCCTGCCTGCCTGCGGCTTTTCATACCGGAAACAGGAGGTGAGATAATACGCCTTGACCGGCAGCACACCGCCAAGCAAGCCATGCTCGATCATGGCGCGGACGGTACCGGCAGTGCCTTCGGGACGAAGGGTGATCGAACGGTCCCCCTTATCGAGGAAGGTATACATCTCCTTTTGCACCACGTCGGTGGCGTCCCCCACCGAGCGCTGATACAGCTCGGTATGCTCAAAGGTGGGGAAGCGGATTTCTTTGAACCCGTACAGACGGGCAGTCTCCCGGATGATATCCTCCACCACCTGCCAGCGGTAGCTGTCCGCCGGAAGCACGTCCTGCGTGCCGCGCGGCGCTTTGGTTAAAATTGCCATGGTTTCCTCCTTTTTATCACAAAAAACACCCGTCCCCGTCTTTCATCAGACAGGGACGGGGATTTTATCCTCGCGGTGCCACCCTGATTGCGCGCCAAAATAAGCGCGCCGCTTTTTTCCGTTTGCACTTTCCCTGCCGTGTCCTTCGAATATCCGTCTGCCGGGGACTTACAGCCTGTGATCCCCTTCTCTGTCGGCTTATGGATACCCTACTCCTCGTCAGGCTAAGCGGATGACCGCCCGTTTACCGTACCAGCTCTCTCCAGTCGAGATCGCCCCGCTCCAGACCGTGGATCAAAAGCTCCGCCGTTGCCACATTGGTCGCCGCGGGAATGTTATGCACATCGCAAAGACGAAGCAGATTGTTCTGATTGCCGTCCTCCTCCTGCTCACTCATATAATCCCGCAGGAACAAAAGCATATCCACCTCGTTGCAGGATATCGCCGCCGCGATCTGCTGATCGCCGCCCTGATCGCCGCTGAGCACGCGCTGTATCTCCAATCCGGTCGCCTCCGAAACCATCTTGCCGGTGGTTCCGGTGGAAATCAGATGATGCTTACTGAGAATACCGCAATAGGCGATACAAAACTGCACCATCAGTTCTTTTTTTGCGTCCTGTGCGATCAACGCGATAGTCATGGCGGTCCTCCCTTACGTTATCTGCCGAATTGAAACTATGTCCTTATCCTACATTGTACCATAACTTTCGGATTTGTCAAAAGTATTTTTCAAAAAAATCGGGATTTTGTAAAATCTATCCAGAAAATGATACGCCGGTCGTTTCCTGATAGGCATCTATGATCTGCCGCACCAGAAAGGAGGCGGATTCGCCTTCCTCGATGATGGCGGCAAAGGCGAT
>CANQKG010000195.1 GCA_947624425.1 uncultured Clostridia bacterium
GTGAAGGCGGCGGTGGAATCGGCAGCCGCACAGGGCGCAAAGGGACTGCTTTTCGATCTGCGTGACAATAGCGGCGGCGTGGTGGACGGCGTGGTGCAGACGCTTGACTACCTGCTGCCGGAGGGCGTTTTGATGACCACCCGCTTAAAGGACGGCACCGAGCAGGAACGGTACGATTCGGATGGGAACGAGGTCAGCCTGCCGATGACCGTGCTCATCAATGAGAACACCGCTTCGGCGGCGGAACTGTTTGCCGCCGACCTGCGGGACTTCGGAAAGGCTCAACTGGTAGGTACGCAGTCCTTCGGAAAATGGGTGAAGCAGCGGCTTTTCCCGCTTTCTGACGGCTCGGCACTGCGGATGACAGAGGCGGCGTTTTACTCCCATGCGGACGGGAACTATGACGGCACCGGTCTGACGCCGGATTATCTGGTCACCCAGTCGGCAGACGGCAGCGACCTGCAGATGCAAAAGGCGCTGGAGGTACTCCGCGCCGCCATCGGCGAATAAAAAAAGGGCGTTTTGCAAAACGCCCTTTTTATTTGAGCATGTTGATAAAGCCGACACACTTCGAGGGACAGACAAAATTTATTGCAACACTATCGTCTTTGCCAATGCCTCCCTTGTCAAAGGGAGGGGGACTGCGCAAAGCGCGGTGGTGGGATTCAAAAAGAACTAGCTTCGTGTAAACCGCAAGCTATGGGTAGACGCGAATGCTCAACTAGCTTTGTGAAAATCGCAATCTCACAGCAGACGCTTTCTCTTTGCGAAAACAGACGGCGCGGTAACGACCCACAAGAGGGGAAAGTCTTTTTCAGAAAAAGATTTTCCCCTCTTGGCTCCCTTTAGAAAAACATTCGGTTGCTGGAAGCATGGCGAAAATCGGAAGCGTGCCTGTAAATAGAACGGTGCAAAAAGCGACAAAATGCCGCGCAGCACAAAAAGCCTACTGTCAGTGTCCTCTTGATACCGTGCGCCGATAAGAGGCGCTCTGCTTCGAATCGTAAGAAATCCACCATGCGTCAGCAGGAATTTCCCTTTTGCTTTGCGCTTTCATCATATCGGCTCCCATTGTGCAAGAGAAAAGGGAAAATCGAGGCTTTCCTGACAATTTCGGCGTTTGAATCCCACCACCGCGCCAATGCGCGGTCCCCCTCCCTTTGACAAGGGAGGTCTTGACAAAGACGGCAGAACTGCGGTTTGAAATGGAATAAGTGAAAACAAAAAAATCTTCCGTCAGCTGGTTCGGGGTAATCTTCCGTCAGCATACTTTGCTGAAATTTTTATCAAAATCCGCTTGATCGCCAGTGCCTCCCTTGTCAAAGGGCTTTCCTGCCGAAGCGCGTCCCGCGGACGATGAAGCGAGGCGGGAATGGCGCCGCGGCACCCGCAGGGCACACGATCAATTTTGCGCGAGCGTTACCGCGAGCAAAAGCAAAATTGGGAACCGCAAGAGGAAAGGGACCATGCGCAGCATGGTGGAGGGATTCACGACCCACAAAGCAAAATTGACCGCAAAGCGAAATGCCGGCGTCAATGTCCGCCGATCACAAAAATCGAGCCGGTGGAATTTCCCTTTTGCTTCGCGCTTTCATCATATCGGCTCCCATTGTGCAAGAGATTTCGGCTTTTGCGGGCGCGGATTTGCCGTTATCGCGGGCGTTTCCCAAAAAATAGGGGAAAAATGCTTGACAAAGCCCTCCGAAATGTGTATCATGTATAGGTACGCAATCCGTCTGCCCATTTTCAGGAAAACCAAAGGGGAAACGGAGGCGTTATTCTTTCGGAAGGAGGTGCCATATGCCTACTTTTAACCAGCTTGTCCGCAAAGGAAGGAAAATGAAGGAGAACAAGTCCACGGCTCCGGCGCTTTTGGTTGGATACAATTCCAAGAAAAAAGCCACGATCAGCCAGGCTTCTCCGCAAAAACGCGGCGTCTGCACGGTCGTCAGAACCGATACGCCGAGAAAGCCGAACTCTGCGCTTCGTAAGGACGCCCGTGTGCGTTTGACAAACGGTATGGAAGTCACCGCGTATATTCCCGGCGTCGGCCATAACCTGCAGGAGCACAGCGTGGTGCTGATCCGCGGCGGGCGTGTCAGGGATCTGCCCGGTGTGCGTTACCACATCATCCGCGGAACTCTGGACGCGCAGGGCGTTGCCAATCGGATGCAGGCTCGCTCCAAGTACGGCGCGAAGCGTCCGAAGAAGGGCAAGTAAAGTATTTCCCAGTAAAACTAAATCGCTGCCAGAGCGGCGGCTTGACATATCGTCGGCCGTTTCTCCGGCGCAAACGGGAGATTTCTTTCGAGTACCGATGATATCATTTTTATGAAGGAGGGAAGCGAAGTGCCGAGAAGAGGTCGAATCGCAAAAAGAGATGTATTGCCTGATCCGCTTTACAACTCGAAACTGGTTACCCGTCTGATCAACAGCGTTATGCTCGACGGCAAGAAGGGCGTGGCGCAGAAAATCGTGTACGGCGCATTTGGAATCGTGCAGGAGAAAACCGGCAAGGAGCCGCTGGACGCATTCCAGGAGGCGCTGGATAACATCATGCCGTCCTTGGAGGTCAAGGCGCGCCGGGTCGGCGGCGCCACCTATCAGGTGCCGATGGAGGTGCGGCCGGAGCGGCGGCTGACGCTGGGTCTGCGCTGGCTGGTATCCTACTCCAGAAGCCGGAACGAGCGCACCATGCAGGAGCGGCTTGCAAACGAGATCATGGACGCGCTGAACAACACCGGCGGCGCCGTGAAAAAGCGGGAAGACACCCACAAGATGGCCGAGGCCAACAAGGCGTTTG
>CANQKG010000196.1 GCA_947624425.1 uncultured Clostridia bacterium
TGGATATACCGAAAACCGTTATTTTTATAAAACCGGAACGCTTCCTGCGGATGCTGCGCCATCTGTCGGGTGACGGTGGAGAGGATGTTGTAGGACACCCCCGTCTCCTCCAAAAGACGGGCGGTTTTCTTCACCCGGGCGAAGGTGCCGTTTTTCTTCCCGTCCAGCCGGTGCGCGTCATGGAGCCTCCCGCCCGGGTCGAGGGACAGCCCGACCAGAAAATCATGCTCCCGAAATAGCTCGCACCAATCCCTATCGATCACAAGCCCGTTTGTCTGGATCGCGTATTGCAGCAAAAAGCCCTTGTCGTTTTTTTGGTCGGCAAGTGATGTGAACATCCTGAAAAAGGGGAGGCCTGCCACCGTCGGCTCGCCGCCCTGAAAGGCGAAGGTGACGGTCGCGGGCGGCGCGAGGGAGGAAAACACCCGCTCGATCAGCGCGGCGGCGGTCGCCTCGCTCATAATCCCGTAGGAGAACACTTCCCGGTTTTCCGCCACGTCATAGTAAAAGCAGTAGCGGCACCGCATATTGCAAAGGGAGGACGCCGGCTTTACCAGCACCGAAAAATACCGCATCAAAACCACCTCCGAACAAGGATATTATATCACAAAACCGAACCGTTGCCAAAAATGAAAGAATTATCAATTCAAATTGCAGAAAAACAAGAAGCAAGCTGGTATTATGAGGGCATTCGCTCATCTTTTTGCAAGTTAAAATGAAAAATATTGCAAAAAAGTGTTGACAAACCGGCAAAATAGGAGTATGATACCCTATGGAACCGTTCCAAATGACTTTTGGAGATGACAAAAATGGATTTTGAGTTCAATGCCGTCAACACACTCTGGGTGCTGCTCGGCGCGGCGCTGGTCTTTTTCATGCAGGCGGGCTTCGCCATGGTGGAAACCGGCTTTACCCGCGCCAAAAACGCCGGCAACATCATCATGAAAAATCTGATGGATTTCTCAATCGGCACGCCGCTTTACTGGCTGGTCGGGTTCGGGCTGATGTTCGGCGCCAGCATGGGCGGCTTTATCGGTGAGTACGCGGGAGTCGCTTCGGCGGCGCATTATGGCGGGATCGCCGCCACTCTGGCGGAAAACGGGGTGCCGCTCTGGGCGTTTATCGCTTTCCAGACCATGTTCTGCGCCACTACCGCCACCATCGTATCGGGCGCGATGGCGGAGCGCACCAAGTTCTCCGCCTACTGCATTTACAGCGCGGTCATCAGCCTGCTGATCTACCCGATCGAGGCACACTGGATCTGGGGCGGCGGGTTCCTCTCTCAAATGGGCTTTCACGATTTCGCCGGTTCCACGGCGGTGCATATGTGCGGCGGCACGGCGGCGCTGATCGGCGCGGCGTTTTTGGGTCCCCGTATCGGGAAGTACCACGGGAAAAAGGCAAAGGCGATCCCCGGACATTCCCTCACGCTGGGCGCGTTGGGCGTGTTTATCCTCTGGTTCGGCTGGTTCGGCTTTAATCCCACGTCCTCCCTTGCGGTCGAGGGTGTGGAAGAACTGGTCGGAAAGATCTTTCTGACCACCAATCTCTCGGCGGCGGTCGCCGCCTGCGCCACCATGCTGTTCACTTGGGTGTGGTATAAAAAGCCGGACGTTTCGATGACCCTCAACGGTGCGCTGGCAGGTCTGGTCGCGATCACGGCAGGCTGTGACGCGGTCACGCCGCTGGGCGCCGCGATCATCGGACTGGTGGCGGGCATTCTGGTCGTGCTGGCGATCACCTTTGTGGATCAGGTGCTGCGGGTGGACGATCCGGTCGGCGCGGTCGGCGTCCATGGCGTCAGCGGCGCGGTCGGCACCCTGATGGTGGGACTGTTCGCCGACGGCAGCACCACCGAAGCGGGTCTGTTCTACGGCGGCGGCGCGCATCTGCTGGGCGTGCAGGCGCTGGGTGTAGTCTGCGTGCTGGGCTGGATGGCGATCACCATGACGGCGGTGTTCCTCATCATCAAGCACACCATCGGGCTGCGGGTCAGCGAGGAGGAAGAACTGCTCGGTCTCGATTCGTCCGAGCATGGGCTATCCTCGGCCTATGCGGATTTTGCGGCTGCGCCGGGCAGCATACAGCCGTTTGCGGCTCCGGTTCCGCCCGAACGTGCGGTGCCGGTGGTGGTTGCCGATTACGCGGACGAGGCTTCGGACGACCGGTTTACCAAGGTGGCGATCGTCTGCAAGCAGGAGCGGTTCGAGCTGCTCAAACAGGCGTTGGGCGACATCGGCGTGAGCGGGATCACCGTCACCCAGGTGCTGGGCTGCGGGCTGCAAAAGGGCAGACCGGAGTATTACCGCGGCGTGCCGCTTGATTTCACCCTGCTCCCCAAAATCAAGGTGGAGGTCGTGGTCTGCCGTGTGCCGGTGCGCGCGGTGATCGAGGCGGCAAAGCAGGCGCTGTATACCGGGCATATCGGCGACGGCAAGATCTTTGTCTATGGCGTGGAGAATGTGGTGAAGGTGCGTACCGGCGAGGAGGGCGTTGCCGCCTTGCAGGACAGCGCGGACGAATAAGACAAACCGGTTCTTTTTCGATAAAACGGGTGCGGAAATTTCCCCTGATTTCCGCACCCGTTTTTTAATACGCACTTGTGGCTCGGCGGTAATAGCGGGCTTATTTGCCCGATCCCAAGCGCGGTGCTTTTGATATGGCTTTATTGACAACCGATTTAGTGAATGCGTGTTTTGACACGCACTTGCGGCTCGGCGGTAATAGCGGGCTTATTTGCCCGGAACCGAGCGCGGTGCTTTTTGAATCCCACCACCGCTTCGCGGTTCCCCGCCTCTTG
>CANQKG010000197.1 GCA_947624425.1 uncultured Clostridia bacterium
ACCCGATTGTAATACCCCAATCCCTCCCAGAGGGAAAGAAGGGTATCCTCATCGACCGCCGCCAGTGCCGCCACATCGGGCAGGCGGCTGACAAAGCGGGCAAAGTAGGGCTTTACCGCCTCCACCCGGGTCTGCTGGAGCATGATCTCGGACGCCCACACCCGATAGGGCGTCGGCTCGCTCCGCCACGGCAGTACCCGCTGCGACCGGTCGAACCATTCCAAAACCAGTCCGCTCAAGCGCGCCGCTTCGGCAGGGGACGGTGCGGGAAAGCCGCTCATTCGTCCGCCGCACCCAGATCGGGCGTATCGGTCAGGGTGATGCAGGGCGTATCGAAGCCCTCCAGCTCCAACACCGTGATCTCGTTCACGCCGGTATGGAGCAGCGGCGCAGGCAGATAGAGAGTGCGCTGCGGTCCCGCCGGATTGTCATACCTGCCCAGTGCAAAGCCGTTTACATACACCATGCCGCGGTGGAAGCCGTCCAGCCGGACAAAGGTGTCCGCCGGTTCCTCCACCGTCAGCCGCCCGAGCAAAAACGCAGGGCAGTTTTCCGGTTCGACCTGTGTTTCATACCCGTCCTGCGGCGGCGTTTCAAGCGGCAGAGAGTAGGTTTCAAAGCCGGCAAGGCGGGTGACGCCGAGCAGCACGCCGCCCAGCAGTCCTTTTTCGTCCCAGAGCTTCGGTCCGTAATTGACCCTGCCCATATTCTCCACCAGAATGGCAAGCTCGGCAGTCTCCCCCTCCCCCAGTGAGAGAGTGACGGTATCGTTCCGGCGGCCGGTGCGCTCCTGCACGCCGACCGGTTTTCCGTTTATGAAAATCTGTGCGCGGTCGTGCAGGCGGGGCAGCCGAAGCTGCTTTTCACCAAACGGACCTGTCAGAAGGTGCCGATAGAGCAGAAAGCCGAAATCCTGCCCCAGTTCCTCCATGGTGGGCGGATCAGCCGAAATGACCGGCGAGGCAAGGCGATCCGCACGGGTGAGCAGCGGGAACTGCTCGGTCAGCCAGACGCCGCCGTAATTCCGATAAGTCGGCTGTGTGACCTCGATCTCGGGCGGCGGACCGAAGTGCTTTGCCAAAAGCGCTTGCAGTCCGTAATACTTATCGGTCATCTCGCCCGATTCGCTCAGCGGCGCACCGTAATCATAGCTGGTGACGGTCGGCATATACGCTCCGTCGTGGGTCGGTCCGTCCAGATTGGCGCCGTTTGTATAACCGAAATTGGTGCCGCCGTGGAACGGGAAGATATTAAAGCTCCCGCCGAAGGAAAGCAGGCGGTCGAGATCCTCGATCACCGACGCGGCGGATCGCGTATGGTGTTTTTCATACCAGTGGTCAAACCAGCCGCCCCAATACTCGGCGCAGAAAAAGGGTCTGCCCGGCTGGAACGCCTGCTGTGCGCGGTATGCCAGATCGGAACGGGAGCCGAAATTGACCGCCGCCAGCACAGGCGGCAATGTGCCGCTTTGCAGCATGAGGGGATCGGTACCGTCCGAGGTGAAGAAAAACTCATCGATCCCGTTATCCAGATAGAACCGGTAGAGCGCGTTCAGGTAATCCTTGTCGCCGCCGTAGCTGCCGTACTCGTTTTCGACCTGAAGCGCAATCACCGGACCGCCCTTTGCCGACAAAAACGAATCGATCTCCCGCAGAACCCGACGCAGGTACCGCTTTGTTTTGGTGAGAAAAACCGGATCGCTGCTCCGCAGGTGCATGCCGCGATACCGCAAAAGCCATGCCGGAAGCCCGCCGAACTCCCACTCGGCGCAGATAAAGGGACCCGGGCGGAGAATGACATACAGCCCTAATTCCTTTGCCGTTTGCAAAAACCGCTTTAAGTCAAGACGACCCGAAAAATCAAACTTGCCTTCCTGCCGCTCATGCAGGTTCCAGCAAACATAGGTCTCCACCGTGTTGAAGCCGCAGGCACGCAGTTTTTTCAGCCTGTCCTCCCAATACTCGGGCGGCACCCGAAAGTAGTGGATCGCACCGGACAAAATGCGAAACGGCTCCCCTTTCAATAAAAACTGCCCGTCTTTTTCCTTTAAGATCCCCATAGCACACACTCCTTTTGCCTCATTATAGCATAAACGCGACAGATTTTCGCAAAAATTTCATATTTTGTTTGCAGTTATTTCGTAAGCGGTAAAAATATTCATCACAATTTCTGTTTACAATAAGGACAACACAAAATACAGGAGTGAACCAGCATGAATACCGACGGCTTCCAAAACAACTATGAGCAGAATCATGATCCTGCTCCCACACCTTTTACGGCTCCGTCTACGGCTCCCGCCGAGCCGCCGCAGGCGGATCACACCGCCGGATACAGCACGGCGGAAGACCCCTATCGGGCAAGCTATACCGCCAATCCCTACGCGCAGCCCGTGACCGGCTGGCAGCAGCCTCCCCAAAAGAAAAAGAAGAAAAGCCGTGCGCCCCTGATCGCGGCGGTGATCGTGATCTCGCTGCTGTGCGGCTTTGCAGGCTCCCGCCTTGCCCTGCTGCTGCCGTCCAACACCGCGACCGGCAACAAGGTGATGTTCCAATCGGTCGATACCGGAAACGAAAACGGCTCGGCAGGTAATACCGGTATGTCCGCAACATCTGTGGTATCGTCGGTACAAAACAGCGTGGTGGAGATCACCACCGAGACGGTCAGCACCAATGTGTTTTTGCGGCAGTACGTCTCCACCGGCGCCGGCTCCGGCGTGATCCTCACCGCCGACGGCTACATTGTCACCAATAACCATGTGATCGAGG
>CANQKG010000198.1 GCA_947624425.1 uncultured Clostridia bacterium
GCCTATGCGCTGGAGCGCAAAAGCGAACACCCGCTGGCAAAGGCGGTAAACCGCAAGGCGGAGGAACTGGGGATTTCCGCAAAGGAAGCAGAGAACTTCTCTGCGCTGCCCGGAAACGGGCTTTCCGCCATGGTGGACGGGCAGACCCTCTACGGCGGCTCCGGCAGCTTTATCGGCGCCAAGGTACCGATCCCGGAGCCTCTGCAAAAGCAGGCGGAAAAGCTCGCGCAGGCAGGCAAAACGCCGCTCTATTTTGCTTTAGGCGACAGCCTTTGCGGGATCATCGCCGTGGCGGACACCCTGAAAGAGGACAGCCCGCAGGCGATACGAGAGCTCAAAAACATGGGAATTCGGGTCATCATGCTGACCGGCGACAATGAGCAGACCGCAAACGCCATCGGAAAACAGGCGGGCGTGGACCGGGTGATCGCCGGTGTACTGCCGGACGGCAAAGCCAATGTGATCCGGGAACTGCAGACGGAAGGCAGTGTGATCATGGTGGGGGACGGAATCAACGACGCGCCCGCCCTGACCGGCGCGGACATCGGCGCTGCCATCGGCGCCGGCACCGATGTGGCGATCGACGCCGCCGATGTGGTGCTGATGAAAAGCAGGCTGTCCGACCTGCCGGCGGCAATCCGTTTGAGCCGTGCCACTCTCCGGAATATCCACGAAAACCTGTTCTGGGCGTTTTTCTACAACACGCTTGGCATCCCGCTTGCGGCAGGGGTGTTTATCCCCCTGTTCGGCTGGCAGCTAAATCCCATGTTCGGCGCGGCGGCCATGAGCCTTTCCAGCTTCTGCGTGGTGACGAACGCGCTGCGGCTGAACCTGTTTTCCATTTATGACAGTCGAAAAGACCGAAAGGTCCGAAATAAATCAAAAAAGGAGAAAAGCAAGATGAAAAAGACCATGAAGATCGAAGGCATGATGTGCGGACACTGTGAAGCAACGGTGAAAAAGGCACTGGAGGAACTCGACGGTGTGGCGGAAGCCGCCGTCAGCCACGAACGCAACACGGCGGTCGTGACCCTCACAAAGGACGTTCCCGACGCCTTATTGCAAAAAGCAGTGGAGGATAAAGACTACAAGGTGACCGGCATCGAATAAAAAGATCGGCATATCCCAAAAGGATATGCCGATTTTTTTACAGTCTGTCAATGCTTTTTTCCAAGGTGTTCTTGTCGAAGCGTCCTACGGACGATGAAGCGAAACGAGAATGGCGCACGATCCATTTTGCTTTGCGGCGTGTGAATCCCACCACCATGCTGCCGCATGGTCCCCCTCCCTTTGACAAGGGAGGCTCTGGCGAACAAGCAAGTTTTGATAAAAATTTTAGCAAAGTATGCTGACAGAAGATGATGCTTGACAAGCCGACAGAAGATTTTTTATTTGTAGTAAGCGCGGTATCGTTTCAGCGGTTCTTCCAGAGAGGAAATCCCGTCGGTCGCGCCGAGCTGTTCCACACAGCAGGACGCCGCCGCACACCCGAACCGTCCGCATTCCAAAAGCGGCAGTCCCTCGGACAAGTCCCACAGAAAGCCCGCCGCGAAGCAGTCCCCCGCTCCGGTGGTATCCACCGCCCGTTCGACCGGACACGCCGGTATTGGATATGCCGCGTCCGCCGTGCAAACCAGACAGCCGCGTTTGCCGAGCTTAATCACCGCGCAGGAAGCGCCCGCTTCGATCAGCAGCGCGGCGTTGCGCTCTGGATCACGCTCACCGGTCAACAGGGCGATCTCCTCCTCATTCGGGAGGATACAGTCCACATAGGGCAACAGCCCCATGAGATCGGAAAGCCGCTCGGCGTGCTTCGCCTTTGTCATATCGGCAACCAATATTCGCCCCGGCTTTTCCTTGATCCGCCGGAAGACGCGTTCCAAAGCGGGAATATCCAGCAGCGGTGAAACAAAGATACCGGCAAAGCTGACGATATCCGCGGCATCGTCCAAAGCGGGCAGGACGTCCGTTTCCGAAAGCCGGCGGAGGCTGCTTTCGGGATCGGTTAAAAAATGCCGTTCGCCGCTTTCGTCCACCAGCACCGCGTTGACGCCGGTGCGCAGTCCCGACTGCCGCACGATCCGATCGGTCGCCACCCCCGCGTCCCGCAAAATCTGCAGCACCGTTTCGCCCGCCCGATCTCTGCCGAGGATGGAAACAAGCTCGGTGCGTTTGCCGAGCCGTGCCAGCGCGACCGCCTCATTGAGCGCGTCTCCGCCGCCGGACAGCCGCATCTCCCGCACCGGCTGCGAACCCGTTTCAAATACCGCCGGCGTCACCGGTCGGGCAAGAAGATCCAAAATCGCCGCGCCGATCACCGTGATCTCCGCTTTACTCATCGGAAAGTCCTCCGTTTTTTCAGACAGGCGATCACCTCCGCCGCCGTATGCTGCAAAAGCGCCTGTTTTGCCGCCTCGTCACAGTCGGCACGATGCAGTTCCGCCAGCCCGCGGCGGACAGCCAAAACACGGTCGGGCGCCACGCTCCACTCACTCAGTCCGAAGGAAAGCAGCAGCGGCAGCATATCCGGGTCGGCGCCCGCCTCCCCGCAGACACAGCAGGGAATGCCCCGTGCTTTGGCGGATGTAACGGCGTATCGGACCGCCCGCAGCACCGCCGGATCGTAGGGTGAATAGAGATAGCCGACGTCGGAATTCCCCCGATCCGCCGCCATGACATAACCGGTGAGGTCGTTGGTGCCGATGCTGAAAAAATCGGCGTGTTACGCCAGCAGATCGGCGATCATGCAGGCGGCAGGCGTTTCG
>CANQKG010000199.1 GCA_947624425.1 uncultured Clostridia bacterium
AATATCGGTACAGCCCTCCGGCGGCGTAATCAGCAGATTGCCTGCCCGATCGGTGACCGCCCGAAAGCCGTTTGGCAAAAAGGAGACGATCACTTCCCGCAGGGGAGCCTCCTGCCCCGACGGAGCGGTCACGGCAGTCAGCTTTTGCAGCAAGGTCAGCACAGAATATCACCCGCCTTTCGTATGGCGGCGGCAAGCAGAGTGCCGACCGCTTTCAGATCGGAGAGGGAAACAAGCTCCACCGAGGTGTGCATATACCGCAGCGGGATTGAGATCAGCCCGCAGCAAACGCCGCCTTGCAGCAGCGAAAGCGCGTCCGCATTGGTGCCGGTTCGCCCGCCCATCACCTCGTTTTGATAGGGGATAGCTTCTTCCTCCGCCAGCCTTTGCAGCCTGCGGGAAAGGGCGTGATCCAAAATCGGAGAGAAGCCGATCATGCCGCCGCTTTCCAGCTTGCCGCACTTTGCCTTTGGCGCATCGGGCGTTTCGGCAAAGCTCACATCGACCGCAATGGCGTGAGTGGGACAAAGGAAAAATCCGTCCGTCTGTGCGCCCAGCAGCCCGACCTCCTCCTGAGAGGAAAACAAAACCGAAAGGGAGCAGGGCGGCTCGTCCTCCAAAAGGGAAAGCGCGTACAAAATCGCCGCCACACCGGCACGGTCGTCCAGCGCATGACCGCTCACCCTGTTATTTTGCAGGGTGAGCAGCGGAGCGTCCACCGTTGCGCGGTCGCCGACCGATAGGATGCCGGTCAGCTCGGCAGCGTCCGAAAAGCCTGCGTCGAGAAGCAGTTCTTCCTCCTTTAGCGCAGGCGGCGTATCACCGTCCCACTTGGGCGTTGCCACCACCGCCGGAATTTCCTTTGTCCCGTGGACGGTGACCGGTTGCCCGCAAAGAAGCCGGAGATCCAGCCCGCCGACCGGCAGAAACCGCAGCATACCGTCCGGTTCGATTCTGGATATCATCATGCCGATCTCGTCAATGTGGGCGTCGAGCAGCAGATGCGGCGTGTCCGGCTTTTCGCAGATCCTGCCAATCACGCTGCCTCGCGGCGTGACCGATACCCGCTTGGCATAGGGCGAAAGCAGGCGGGCGGCGGTTTCGGCGGCAGGGCGCTCCAGCCCCGAAATGCCTGCCGCGCCGGTCAGCGCGGATAATAGGGAAATAAGCTCCATAGCGTCTCCTTTACAGCGCGTTTACGATCTGCTTGAAATGCCGTCCGCGCTCCTCAAAATTCCGATAACGGTCAAAGCTGGCACTGGCAGGGGAAAGGGTCACAATGTCGCCCGATTCGGCATGGGATCGGGCAAGCGCCACGGCGTCCTCCATGCTGTCGGCGTGGAGGATCACAAGTCCGGAGGCGGGATAATCGGGACAATCAAGCACCGCCGCTTCGATCTTCGGCGCGGTGGCGCCGGTTAAGATCAGCAGCTTTGCATGGGCGCATAATTCGGGCGCCAGAGGTTCAAAGGGCAGGTTCTTGTCCGAGCCGCCCGCGATCACGATCAGCTGCCGGTCAAAGGCCCGCAGTCCTGCGACGGTGCTGACAGGGCTGGTCGCAATAGAATCGTTGTAGTAGGACACACCGTCCAGCTCCCGCACAAATTCGATCCGATGCTCCACACCGGCAAAGGAACGGGCGACCCGCCTTATCTGCTCGACCGAAACCTCGCCCCATACCGCCGTGATGGCGGTGAGGTAGTTTTCCACATTGTGAAGTCCCGGCAGGCGGATCTCGCTCATCGGCATGATGAAGGTGCGCTTGCCGTATTCGTTGTAGAAAATATCGCCGTTTTCGTCCAAAACCGCGCCGTTTTCCGGCACTTCCCGCCGCGAAAAATGGCAAAGCGTACCACGCACGCCGTCGCCGAGGCGGCGCGTGACGTCGTTATCCAGATTCAGCACCGTGCGGGAGAAGGCGTTTTGGTGGCGGAAGATGTTGCATTTGGCGTCGATATACTCCTCCATGCCGCTGTGGACGTTGAGGTGATCGGGCATCACATTGGTGATGGCGGACACATCGGGCGCCGGACGCATGGATAAAAGCTGGAAGCTGGAAAGCTCCACCACGGCGACGTCCTCCGGGGTGATCCGGTCGATCATGGGGAAAAGCGCTCTGCCGATATTGCCGCCCAGATGAACGGTTTTGCCTGCCTCTGTCAGCAGTTTGCTGATGATGGTCGTGGTGGTGGTTTTCCCGTCTGTGCCGGTGACGGCATAGGTTTTGCAGGGACAAAAATCGAAAAACAGTTCCATTTCAGAGGTGACGATCTTGCCGGCTTTTCTGGCCGCAGTCAGCGCCGGGTGATAAAAATAAAAGCCCGGCGTGCGAATGATGACGTCGGCGTCAGTCAAAGCGTCAAGGTAGTTTTCGCCCAGCGAGAAGGCGGCGCCTGCTTCCTTCAGCGGCGGATAGTCGTCCCCCAGTTCCGCTTTGGTGCGTTTGTCGCATACCGTGACCGACGCACCGTTTTTGCAAAGCAGCGGGACCAGCTCCCGGTGGCTTACCCCGATCCCGATGACGGCGATCCGTTTGCCTTTTAACGATGTGAAAAATTCGGCGGCGTTTTGTCGCATAACATTCCCTCCGTTGTACGGCTGTGTGAAACAGCGGTTGTCTTAAAGGTGACACCTTTACCATTATACGCATTTTTTTAGGAAATAGCAAGACTTTGCCGCGCCGGAAAAATGTATGTGATAAAATGATATGACCCAATAAAAAGAGAAGATCAACCTTTGGTATGGTATAATTAAGCTACCA
>CANQKG010000200.1 GCA_947624425.1 uncultured Clostridia bacterium
ATCCCCTTCATACGGCGGGCAGTCTGCAAGCCTGCCAGCAGTCCGGACGCCGCCGATTCCATATACCCCTCCACGCCGGTGATCTGCCCGGCAAAGGAGATACGCGGCTGAGCCCGCAGGGCAAAGGTACTCTCCAGCAGACGGGGACTATCCAAAAAGGTGTTTCGGTGCATCACGCCGTACCGCGCGAACTCCGCATCGGCAAGACCGGGGATCAGCGAAAACACCCGCTTTTGCTCCGAAAATTTCAGATTGGTTTGAAAACCGACCAGATTATAAAGCGTCCCTTCCCGATTTTCCGCCCGCAGCTGCACCACTGCCCAAGGGCGTTTTCCGGTGCGGGGGTCCCGCAGTCCGACCGGTTTTAGGGGACCATACCGTATCGTATCGGCGCCCCGCCGCGCCATCACCTCGATCGGCATACAGCCTTCATAAACGGTGAAATCCCGCCGGTCAAATTCATTGAGCGGCGCCTGCTCGGCGCCGGTCAGCGCTTCATAAAACCGCTCGTACTCCTCCCGATCCATCGGGCAGTTTAAGTAGTCGTCCTCCCCTTTTCCATAGCGGGAGGCGGCAAAAACAATTTCCCTGTCGATGCTGTCCGCCGTGATGATCGGCGCCGCCGCATCGTAAAAGCTCAAATACTGCCCGCCGCAAAGGCCGCGCAGATGCTCCGCAAGACTATCGGAGGTCAGAGGTCCTGTTGCCACGATGACGTTCCCTTCGGGCAGTGAAGCGACCTCGCCGGTCACGACCCTGATATGCGGGTGGGAGCGGATCGCTTCTGTGACCAGATCGGAAAAAAGAATGCGATCCACCGCCAGAGCGCCGCCCGCCGGCACCTGTGCTTTGGCGGCGGCAGCAAGGGTGAGAGAGCCTAGCCGCCGCATCTCCTCCTTCAATAAGCCGGCGGCGGTTGAGACCCGCGCCGCTTTGAGGGAGTTCGAGCAGACAAGCTCCGCAAAGCCCGGATAATGATGTGCCGGTGAAAATTTCACCGGCTTCATCTCATATAACAAAACGTCAATGCCCGCCCGGGCGAGCTGCCACGCCGCTTCACAGCCGGCAAGCCCTGCCCCGATTACATGGCAGGTCAACTTTCTTCCTCCCGCTTTTTGCGTTCCGGCGCGCGGTGATAGCCGCAGCTTTCGTTGACACAGTAGATCCGGCCGTTTCTCCCGTATTTTCGCAGCAGCGTGCCGCCGCAGTTGGGACAGGTTTCTTTCAGCGGCTGGTCCCATGTCATAAAATCACAGCGGGGATTATCCTCACAGCCGTAATAGGTCTTTCCCTTCTTCGAGCGGCGCACCAGAATACGCTTGCCGCACTTGGGGCATACGCCGCCGGTATCCTGTACGATACGGCGGGTGTTTTTGCACTCGGGAAAACCCGGACAGGCTAAAAAGGGACCGAACCGCCCGATCTTGATGACCATCTTCCGCCCGCAAAGCTCACAGACCTCGTCGGTCTCCTCGTCCGGCACCTTCACGCGGGCGTCCTTCATCTCCTCCTCCGCCTTTTGCAGGTCGTCGGAAAAGCCGCTGTAAAACTGCTCCAGCATGGCGACCCAGTCCTGCTTCCCCAGTTCTATCTCGTCCAGCTCTTTTTCCATATGGGCGGTGAATTCCTCATCCACGATCCGGCTGAAGTGATCCTTCATCAGCTTTGTGGTGACCTCGCCCAGTGCGGTGGGTTTTAAACTTCTGCCCTCCCGCTCCACATAATTCCGCTGCACGATGGTGGTGATGGTCGGCGCATAGGTGGACGGGCGCCCGATGCCGTTTTCCTCCATGGTTTTGATGAGGGTCGCCTCGGTAAACCGAGCCGGCGGCTGGGTGAAATGCTGATTGCCGGTCAGCTCCTGCAAGGTGAGAACGTCGCCCTTTGCCATCTCCGGCAATACGCCGCCGTCCTCCTTTTCCTCGTCCTTGCCCTCCTCATACAGCACGGTATAACCGTCAAACCGGACGGTATGACCCGCCGCCTTAAAGAGATAGCCGTCCGCCAGAATATCGGCGTTCACGGTATCGTAGACCGCATTTGCCATCTGACTTGCGATAAACCGCGACCAGATCAGCCGATAGAGCTTATACTGATCCGCCGTTAAGGTATCTTTCAGCCGGTCGGGCGTCAGATCGGGCATGGTGGGGCGGATCGCCTCATGCGCGTCCTGCGCGCTGCTTTTTGATTTATACTGCCGCGGATGCTCCGGCAGGTAGGCGTCCCCATACCGGCCTGCGATATATGCCGACGCGGCCGACTGCGCCTCGGCGGAGACCCGCAGGGAATCGGTTCTCATATAGGTGATCAGACCCACGGCGCCCATTCCGGCAACCTCAACGCCCTCATACAATTCCTGCGCCGCGCGCATGGTGCGGGATGCCTGAAAGCCCAGCTTGCGGGAAGCCTCCTGCTGCAAGGTAGAAGTGCTGAACGGCGGCGCGGGAGATTTTTTCCGCATACCTTTTTTCACGCCGCCGACGGTGTAGACGGCCTGCCGCAGCTTTTGAAGGAGCGCGTCGCTTTCCGCCTGATTGGAAACCGGCAGTTTTTTCCCGTCCTTCCCGTAAAAGCGGGCGGAGAAGCTGCCGCCTTTTGCCGAAAGCACCGCGTCCAGCGTCCAGTATTCCTCGGGCTGAAAGGCGCGTATTTCCTCCTCACGATCCACGATCATCCGCACCGTGACCGACTGCACACGCCCTGCCGACAGGCCGCGGCGCACCTTCCGCCACAAAAAGGGACTGAGCTGATAGCCGA
>CANQKG010000201.1 GCA_947624425.1 uncultured Clostridia bacterium
TCGTTTGGTAGCTTAATTATACCATACCAAAGGTTGATCTTCTCTTTTTATTGGGTCATATCATTTTATCACATACAATCAGGCGAAAAAGCCGAGTGTACTCACCCGGCTTTTTGCTACTCCTGCTTGGCAAGCGCCAGCTTCAGCGCCTCGGCAAGCTGTGCCGGACAGGAGGTACCCCGTCCGCCGCAGTCGATATTCTGAAGCTTCGGGATCACATCGGCCGCCTTTGCGCCGATGCAAAGCGCCGCCACCCCCTGCGTATTCCCGTTGCAGCCGCCCTGAAAACGAACGTCTTCAATGGTTCCGTCCTCGGACAGGCTGACGAAAATTGCGCGGGAGCAGATCCCATGGGTTTGGTACCGGTAAGTCATAGTAAACACTCCTTTTTCTCAGTTTGTCTTAAAACCGTTGTTTTATTTGGATTAGTTTTTCCGCCGTCTGCGGCGGAGCGAGTACGGCGCCGAGCGGATTTGGAACGCGGCTGTTATACATACCGTGAAAATCCGAGCCGCCGGTGATCAAAAGTCCCCGTTCCCTTCCCCACTTTGCCAGCTCCTCCCGCTGTTTTGGGGAAGCGGAAGGGTGATACGCCTCGATCCCGTCAAGAGAATCCGCGATCTCGGTCATCAGTGTAAGCGAGTCGTACTCATAAGGGTGCGCCAGCACTGCAATACCGTGCGCCGCTTTGATCGCCGCCAAGCCCTCCTCCACCGACGGATAGGCAATCCCGATCCGATAGGGACTGCCGGACGCAAAAAGGGTGCGGCGAAGCGGACCGTAAATCCGGTCGGTCAATCCCGCGTCCATCATGGCGCGCATGATGTGCTGCTTAAAAAGCGCCGAAGAATGTGCGGCGTACAAAAGCGCACGATCAGAATCAATCGGATAGTCCGCCGCGATCCGCTCCAGCATCTGCCGTCCGGCGGTATTGCGGCGATTTGAGATTTCCCGGCAGAGCTCTGCCAAGGCAGTATTGCCGTCAAGATCGGGCAGATAGCACAGCAGATGGACATTTCGCTGCCGTCTGGTATCCCACGTAGAAAGCTCCAGACCGGCTACCACTCTGCAATCGGGGGTGGACAGGCGCTCTGCCTGCATTGCCGACGCCATACTGTCATGGTCGGTCAGGGCGACGGCGGAAAGCCCGCTTGCCCGTGCGGCGGCTACCAGCTCCTGCACAGAGAAGGAGCCGTCCGAATGATAGGTATGACAGTGCAGATCAGCGCGCAATACGCTCCCTCCTTATCCGATATCAAAGATGGTATTTTGCTTTATACGCCTGATAGCGGCGGCTGAAGTCCTCGCTTCCCTCTTTGACATTGTGGAGGTATTCGTGGGTGTCAAAGCTTCCCTGCGTCACCTCGATCACCGCCACGGCAATATTGGAGCAGTGATCCGCCACCCGCTCGTAATTGGTCAGCAAATCGGAGAGGATAAAGCCCAGCTCGATGGTGCAGTCGCCCTCCTGCAGCCGCTTGATATGACGGCTGCGGATATCCCTGGTCAGGTCGTCCACCACCTGCTCCAACGGCTCCACCTTGTAAGCCGTTTGCAGGTCGTCCTTCTCAAAGGAGTCGACCGTCAGATCCAGAATATCATGCAGCACCTGCTTGAGGAGCGAAAGCTCTTTTGTCCCCTCGGGCGAGAAGGAAACCTGCTTGCGGTCGATCTCCTGCGCGGTTTTGATAAGGTTGATCGCGTGGTCGCCGATCCGCTCAAAATCCCCGATGGTATGCAGGAGCTTTGAGATCTCACGGCTGTCCTGCTGGGTCAGATTGCGGGAAGAAAGCCGCACCAGATAGGTGCCGAGTATGTCCTCGTATTTGTCGATCTGCTCCTCCCGCTCATTCATGAGGGCGGCCTGCTTCTCACTATAATCCGATACCATTTCCAGCGCGGCAAGAAGATTGGTGCGCGCCGCATTTGCCATCTGCACCGTCAGATCGCGGCTCCGTGCGATTGCCAGCGCCGGAGTGCCGAGCAGACGCTCGTCCAGCAAGGTGATCTTTTCGGCCGACTGCTCTTTATGATCCGGTATCGTAAGGCAGGCAAGCTTTTCCAACACGCCGGTAAAGGGCAGGAAAATGAGGGTGGACAGCAGATTGAACGCCGTATGTACCACGGCGATTTGCAGTCCGCCGATCGCCTCGCCCAGCATAGGAAGCGGGAAAAGCCACTTGAAGAGATAAAACAGCGCCAGAAAGGCCATGCCGCCGATGACATTGAAGTAAAAATGCACCATTGCCGCCCGTTTGGCGTTTTTATTTGCGCCCACCGAGGACAAAAGCGCGGTGACGCAGGTGCCGATATTCTGCCCCAGAATGATCGGGACGGCATTGCCGAAGGTGATTGCGCCGGTAACCGACAGCGCCTGCAAAATACCGACAGAAGCCGACGAGGACTGGATCACGGCGGTCAGTACCGCGCCCATCAGCACGCCGAGGATCGGATTTTGGAAGAGTACCAATATACGGGTGAATTCCGGCACGTCGGCAAGCGGCTCCACCGCGCCCGACATGGTGCTCATGCCGAACATCAGCACCGCAAAGCCGAGCAGGATGGTGCCGGTGTCCTTTTTCTTCCCGGCCTTCGGCATCATATATAAAATGATCCCGATCAGCGCTAAAACAGGGGTAAAGGTGGTGGGCTTAAAAAGCCGGACGATGAAGCTGTCTCCCTGCAAATTGGCAAGGCTTAATACCCATGAGGTGATGGTGGTGCCGACATTCGAGCCGATGATGACGCCGACAG
>CANQKG010000202.1 GCA_947624425.1 uncultured Clostridia bacterium
CGGGAAGCAATCCGCGCAGCATTCTCATGGGCGTTTACAAATACTGTACGTCCGCGGGCTGTCGCTTTATCCGCCCGGGCGCACCCGGGCTTTTTCATCCTATGCATTTTTTCAGACCCGGGTGAAAAAGGGAACTGCGGCAGCCGCTTTGGCGGCGCCGTGTTCCCCTTTTCTCCCCGCCTCATCTTATGGGCGGGGCTTATTCTTCCGGCTTTTCCTTATCGCTGAAGATCCCCTGCGGCAGCTTCAGCATATGCTCGACGTCGATCGATTTGGCAAGATGCCCGTTCGTCCCCGCTTCGATCGCCCGCTCCCGATCCTCTTCAAACGCATTGGCGGTCATGGCGATGATGGGAAGATTGGCCCGTTTCGGGTCATCCAGACTGCGGATGGCGCGGGTGGCGGTATAGCCGTCCATCACGGGCATCCGGATATCCATCAGAACCAGATCATAATAGCCCGGCTCGGCCTGTGCGATCAGATTGCAGGCCTCCCGGCCGTTTTCATCCATAATATGATAACCGGAAAAGGCAAAAAAGCCCACCCGAAGAACCTCCGGTTGCTCCTCCGGTTCTGCCAGTCTGTTGAAAAAGCAATCAGTAACAGAAAAATTTATCATCCGTCACGAAGGCCGTCCATTTGCCGCCTTCCGTGACGCCCCTAGAGAAAACCGGCGCAGGCGGCGTCAGAATTGGCGTCAAGCAAGCCGGTTTTCGACGAAAAAGAGGGCATCGAGGCTTTGCCGCCGAAGCACGCCCTGCGGGCGAAACAGTGAGGTGGGAATGGCGCCGCGGTCGACAAGCGGCAAGGCGATTACTCGCCGCAGCCGATGTCGGGAACCGCAAGAGGAAAAGCGGTTTTGAATCCCACCACCGCGCTAAAGCGCGGTCCCCCTCCCTTTAACAAGGGAGGCTTTGGCAAAAGACGGCGCCTTTCGTGTAAACCCAGTTTGTCCCTCGAAGCGTGGCGATAAAATCAACATGCTCATACAGTATGATTATTGCACAGATCTGCCCGGTATTCAAGTGGTTTTTCGGACAGAAAAATCCGGCGGGAAAATCCTCTCCCGCCGGCCGTTCAATTTTGCATCAAAATCGAGCCGTTTTCTATAAGCGGATAGCTGACCAGCTTGTCCTGCTCCAGATCCTCCCGATAGAGATCCACGCCGGTAATGCCGCTGTTTTCATAGGTGGTGTAATAGTAGATTCCCTTATCGGTGTTGCAGCAGGAGGAGTAGATGGTATATTCATAGCCGTTTTCCACCTTACAGCATCCGCGCTGCTGCGCGACCGAACCGAGAATATGGAAAAACTGGCTCACACTTTCCGACTCCGAGCTGCCGGAACGGGAATTCAGCTTTGTGAAAGCCGCCTTGACAAACCGCGACGCGGAGGACAGATCGCCCGGCAGCCCCAATCCGCCCATTCCCCGGCTGTACGGTTTCAGCCCGACCGCATCGGAAAAGCGGTTCTCGGGATCGGCAGGCGACAGCGACATATAATTTGCCAGATTGGTCATATGGTAATCAAAGCAGGGATTGTTGGTCAGAATACCGACCGGATCATCGTAGACCTTCAGACCGTCGGCCACCGATTCCGCCACGATGCTTTCCTCCCGATCCGAAATCATCCAGTGAAGCGGGGACAACGGAAGCTGCGGGCTGAAATCCTCCCGAAGCAGATTGAGCCGCCCGAGCTTTTCACGCGCCTGCCCGACCGTGACGCACTGCCCCAGTATCCACGGGATCAGCTCAAACGGTGTGATATTGTCCCTGTCCGGGGCCGGGTCACAGTAAACGGCGTTGCCCGGGAAATTCAGCCCCGCTATGCTCAGTCCCTTTTCATTGGTCGCATCGTAATAAAGCGGATAGTCCTCCTGCACAAACGCCATGCCGATCATGGCGTAGTGCGAATTCATCTCCCCCATCCGCCGGAACCGGAACGGATAGCTCCGCGGCGTGATCGTAACGGTTTGATGATAGGCAAATTCATAATCCAGGTTCCGCCCGAAATAATGATCCTTTGTCCGGTAGGTCGCCGCCGTACACATGATGATCCCTCCGCATCCGTTTTTTTCAGTATACTATATTTTCCGGCAAATGGCAACGGCGATATCGACCGCAGTGCTTTTTTACAGAAAAAACGCGGCTCAAAAGAGCCGCGTTTTTTTGTGCTATAAAGCCTTACATCCGGCTTTTCTGAACCAGCTTCTCGTACTTGTCGGCAGCGTCCTTCTCCGCTTTCGCGAACAGCTCCTTCGCACGATCCGGGTTCTGCCGTGCCAGCGCGTTGTACCGCACCTCGCCCATCAGGAAGTCCTGATACTCCAGCGTAGGCGCCTTGGAATCCAGCATAAACGGATTCTTGCCCTCGGCAACCAGCCGCGGATCATACCGGAACAGGTGCCAGTAGCCCGACTGGACAGCCTTCTTCTCCTCGCTCTGCGCGATGCCCATACCGGCCTTGATGCCGTGGTTGATGCAGGGCGCATAGCAGATCAGCAGGGACGGACCGTGATAGCTTTCCGCCTCGGTGAACGCCTTGACGCACTGGTTGTAATCCGCACCCTGTGCGCACTGTGCCACATAAACGTAGCCGTAGCTCATGGCGATCGCCGCGAGATCCTTCTTCTTGACCGACTTGCCTGCCGCCGCGAACTGAGCGATCGCGCCGGTCGGGGTCGCCTTGGAGGACTGACCGCCGGTATTGGAATAAACCTCGGTATCAAAGACCAGAATGTTCACATCCTCACCC
>CANQKG010000203.1 GCA_947624425.1 uncultured Clostridia bacterium
TCACCCAGAACGCCAGCAGCTCGGCGCGCAGGTCGATCAAAGTGATGACCCACAGCAGTGTGCCGCGCTCCCGCTCGAACCGGTACTCGTACTCGATATTCTCATCGCCGAGGCGGTTGCAGTATGCCGCGATCCAAACCAAAACGACCGGCAGGCAAAGCAGCATCAGCCGCACCCAGCTTACCTCCGACGGCAGAATGGACAGGCTTAAGTAAACGCCGCCGACAAAGTAAGCGAGCGCCAACAATAACAGATAGAGTATACCGCGCCCCAATTTCTCCAGAAACCGTCCCTTCATGGCGCCCAATTCCTTTCTCCGCCGCCGCAATTCCTGCCCGCTGCGCCGATTTCATACGGCGCCAGCCTATTAACATTATACACAAAAAAGAGCGTTATTGCAAGAGAATTATGGAGAAAACGGCAAGAAGATCAAAAAAAATACCGCTTCCCGTGCAGGAAGCGGTATTTTTTAGATCACATTCAGATCACGCGGATACGAGTGACCTCGGCAATACCGGTCAGCGCGGCGATCATGCTGTCGTCCGGCGCGGCGGAGAGATCCAGCATGGTGTAGGCATACTCGCCCTTGGAGGCGTTGACCATATTCTCGATATTGCAGTGCTTGCCGACCTCGGAGGTCAATGCGGCAATCACATTCGGCACATTCCGGTGGAACACGCAGATACGGCTCACGCCGCTGCGCGCCATCTCGGCATTCGGCAGGTTCACCGAATTCTTGATGTTGCCGTTTTCGAGATAATCCATCATCTGCCGCACCGCCATCACCGCGCAGTTGTCCTCCGACTCCTCGGTGGAAGCGCCCAGATGCGGAATGGCGATCGCGCCTTCCATACCGGCGCTCTTGGCGTTCGGGAAATCGGTCACATACCGTTTCACCTTGCCCGATTTGAGCGCCGCCGCCATGGCGTCGTCATCGACCAGCGCATCGCGGGCGAAATTCAGCACCACCACGCCGTCCTTCATCATGGCAATGGTATCGGCATTGATCATGCCGCGGGTGGCGTCCATCAGCGGGACATGGATCGATATGTAATCGCAGGCGGCGAAAATCTCCTCATTGCTCTTGACATGATGTACACGGTGAGAAAGGTGCCATGCCGCCTCGACCGACAGGTAGGGGTCACAGCCGTAGACCTCCATACCCAGCGAAGCCGCCGCGTTTGCCAGCAGTCCGCCGATTGCGCCCAGACCGATCACACCCAGCTTTTTGCCCATGATCTCGGTACCGGCGTATGCCTTTTTCCCTTTCTCGACCAGTTTGGCGACATTCTCATCGTCCTTGACGGTCTGCACCCAGTTGATACCGCCCACGATGTCCCGTGCCGCCAGCAGCATACCGGCAAGCGCCAGCTCCTTGACGCCGTTTGCGTTGGCGCCCGGCGTATTGAACACCACGATCCCCTTTTCGGCGCACTTATCCAGCGGGATATTGTTGACGCCCGCGCCTGCCCGCGCCACCGCCAGCAGCTTATCCGACAGCGGGAGTTCATGCACCGAGGCGCTGCGTACCAGAGCCGCGTCCGCCGAGGCAAAATCATCGGTGATCGCATAGGACTCGGTCAGCAGATCCAGACCCATACCGGAAATGGGATTAAGACAGTTGATCTGAAACATTACTTGTTTTCCTCCTCAAACTTCTTCATGAAGGCGACCAGCTTCTCCACGCCCTCGACCGGCATCGCGTTATAGATCGAAGCGCGCATACCGCCGACGGTACGGTGACCCTTGAGGTTGATAAAGCCGGCGTCCTTGGCAGCCGCCACAAATTTCTTATCCAGCTCGTCGTCGCCGGTGACAAACGGAATGTTCATCAGCGAGCGGGAATCGCGCTCCACCGTACCCTTGAACAGCTTGGACTGATCGAGGAAGTCATACAGCAGACCCGCTTTCTTCTCACTGATCTTCTTCATCTCGGCAAGACCGCCCACTTCCTCCTCAATCCACTGAAGCACCTTCATGCAGATGTAGATCGCATAGGTCGGCGGCGTGTTGAACATCGAGCCGTTATCGGCATGGGTGGAATAGGTGAACATGGTCGGCGTGCCTTCCTGCGGCTCACCGATCAGGTCTTCCCGCACGATCACAACGGTCAGACCGGCAGGACCCATGTTCTTCTGTGCGCCGGCATACAGCAGCCCGAAACGGGAAACATCGATCGGCTCGGACAGAATGCAGGACGACACATCGGCGACCAGCGGCACCTTGCCGGTATCCGGCAGAGTGTGATATTTGGTGCCGTAGATGGTGTTATTCATGCAGATGTGGAAGTAATCCGCATCGGGTGTAAAGTCGGCAGGGTCGAGCTTCGGGATATAGGAAAAGGTCTTATCCTCGGAGGACGCCACCACATGGCAGTCACCGAAGCGAGCTGCCTCCTTATACGCCTTTTTCGCCCACTGGCCGGTGATCACATAGTCCGCCTTGCGATTCTTGGTCATCAGGTTGAGCGGCACCATGGCAAACTGCGAGGACGCACCGCCCTGCAAGAACAATACCTTATAGTTGTCGGGAATCTCCATCACCCGACGGAGCCGCGTTTCGCACTCCTCGATGATCGCCGCATACTCTTTCGAGCGGTGGGACATCTCCATAACCGATTCGCCGGTACCCTTATAATCCAGCATTTCCTCGGCTGCCTGCCGCAGTACCTGCTCCGGCAGCATGGACGGACCTGCGCTGAAATTGTAAACTCTGCTCATTGTCTGTTCCTCCTAACTCATGCTTT
>CANQKG010000204.1 GCA_947624425.1 uncultured Clostridia bacterium
TATTGATTTTCAGTTTTTTGAAAGACGGAAACGGAGGTATGGGCGAGCTAATACCTCCGTTTTTTATAGTTTCAGTAAACCATCGTCGATCATCTGCTGCGCCGCCGAGAGAATTCCCAGCCTGCCGGTGGGATAGGTAAGTCCGCCCTGTAGCCAGACGGCGTATGGTTCCCGCAGCGGCGCGTCGGCGGAAAGCTCGATCGAAGCGCCCATCGTAAACGCGCCCGCCGCCATGATTACCTTGCTGTCATATCCCGGCATATCCCACGGTTCTGGTGCGGCAAAGGAGTCGATCGGCGAACCCTTTTGTATCCCCTTGCAAAACGAGCAGAGTCGCTGCTCGTCGCCCAGCCGAATGGCGGCGATGATGTCGGTGCGGTGCGCGTCATAGGCGGGATAGCAGGCAAAGCCCAGTTTGGAAAAGAGCGAGAGGGCAAACACCGAGGTCTTCATGGCGCTTGCCACTACGGTCGGTGCGAAAAACAACCCCATCAACATCTGGCGGTTGAAATCTAATGTACAGCCGACCTCCTTCCCCATGCCGGGGGAGGTGAGCCGGTAGGCGCACTGCTCGACCGCCTCTTTTTTCCCGGCGATGTAGCCGCCGGTAGGTGCGATTCCGCCGCCCGGATTTTTGATGAGCGAACCGACGATCAGATCAGCACCTGCCGCAAGCGGTTCTGTTTCCTCCACAAATTCGCCGTAGCAGTTGTCCACAATGATGAGAAGATCGGGATTTTCCGCCCGCGCCGCCTCTGCCATGCTTCGGATATCGGCAATGCTGTAAGAGGGACGGAGGCTGTACCCGCGTGAGCGCTGTATGTATGCCGCTGTCGCCCCCCGTACCGCCTGCCGAATGGCGGGTAGATCAGGCATACCGTCTGGGAGCAGTTCCACCTGCCGGTAAGTGATCCCGTAATCGCGGAGGCTGCCGTTTCCCTCACCCCGTATGCCGATGACCTCCTCCATCGTGTCATAGGGCGCGCCGGTTAGGGAAACAATGGTATCACCGGTGCGAAGCGAGCCGAAAAGCGCCACTGTCAGCGCGTGGGTGCCGGATACAAAGCTGTGCCGCACCAGCGCGTCCTCGGCGCCAACGGCATCGGCAAACACCGCGTCCAGCGTCTCCCGTCCAAGGTCGTTATAGCCGTAGCCGGTGGTGCCCTGCAAATGCGCTTCGCTCACTTTCTGCCGGATCATGGCAGAGAGTATTCGCTCCGAATGCAGCGCGGCAATTTTGTCGATCCGGTTAAACTGCTCCGCCGCATCCGCTTCGGCTTTCTCCGCCAAAGCAAGCAGCGGGTCGGAAAAGGTAAATACTGAATTCATATGTCCTCCTGTCGCCGGTATTCATACCAAAGTCCGGCGGGCGAAAGCCCGCAGGCGGCATAAAACCGGTCGGCGTCTTTGTTTTTGCTGTAAACGGCAAGCTCCCGATCCGGCATGACGCTTGCAATCGCGCCGATCATGCTCTGCCCGTATCGCTGTCGCCTTTTGTCGGGACGCACTGCGATCATGCCGAGGAAAGCCGTTTTGCTGTTTTTACAGAGTAAAACGGCAGCGCCGCAGTTTTTGTAACCGTAGATACGGGAAACGCCGTGCCGCACCCGGTGGGAGAGATCGGCATACCATGCCGTTCCGGTCAGTACGGGAAATGATGAAGTGAAAATCGGTTCCGCCTGCCGGAGGGTGAGTTCCGAAAGGCCGGCAGGGTCGCATGGCTGTGGTCGTCCCCGAAAGATACTGCCTTTCGTTTGAACCCAGTCGGACAGCGGCAAGGGGCGGTCGCAAGACAGCGTGACCGCGCCGGAAAACCGCAGGAAGTCCGCCAAGGTATCGGGGTCTGTGTCGGGCGCGGCGGAGAGAATCATCTCGCCGCCGTGCAGCAGGGCGGTCACACCGTCACCGGCGTAACAGTCGCAAAAGGGGAGAACGGCTGCCGCGGCGGCACGAAGCCCCTGTAAATCCGCATCAGCCCGTACTGCCAGCGCATCTCGCGGCACACTTTTGATCTTCACAGTAAGTCGATCAGCCGGCGCAGCAGTTCTGCCGCCGCCGCGCAGTCGTTTAAGTCGGCGACCGGCAGGGGGGTGCGGGGATAGCGGCAGGGAATGCCGATGGTGAGTACCTCCCGTCCGCCGCCGCCGCGCTGGAACGCCGCCGCAAGGGGTGCTTTTTTGGGTGCGCCGTACTGTACGCCGTCCGCCGCTTTTTGAAAGAGAGCGGGCGGATAGACGGTATCTTTGTCCATAACCGGCAGGATCGCGCCGCCCCCCAATTTGCAGTGCTCGTCTGCCTCCCGCGCCTCTACCGCCAGTACCGTTTTGGCAGGGCAGAGGGTGGCATATGCCGCTGCTCCCTGTCCGTCGGTCAGGTTCCCGGCGGCGAAAAAGAAGGAGACGCGGCGCGGGGTTTCCCGCAGCAGGGTGAGCAGCACGGCAATCCCCAAACGGGCGTCCAGCACCCGCCCCATGACACGGTTTTTCCCGATGAGCCGGGTTTCGCCCCGAAAGGTCACGGCGGTGCCGGACGGCAGCAGCCGTTCGGCTTCCGCTTTGTCTGCGGCGCCGATATCCAGATAGAGCTTTTCGATGGGAACAGACTGTTTCCGTTCCTCCTTTGATTGCATATGCACCGCTTTGGTGCCGATAACGCCGTTCAATCCGCCCGCGCAGACCGCCCGTCCCGGCAGTATGCGGGGGTCGAAGGAGGCGGTGGGAGTGAGGGAGATCATGCCGTC
>CANQKG010000205.1 GCA_947624425.1 uncultured Clostridia bacterium
CGTGATCCCCGCCGGAGAAAAGGATCCCCGCATCACGCCGGTAGGGCGGATCTTGCGCGCCACCCGTATGGATGAGCTGCCGCAGCTGCTCAATATCCTCAAGGGGGATATGAGCGTAGTGGGTCCCCGTCCGGAGCGGGTGGAGCACGTGCAGAAGTACACCGAGGAGCTGCCAGAGTTTAGGTACCGGCTCAAGGTAAAGGCGGGACTGACCGGCTTTGCCCAGATATACGGAAAGTATAATACCACGCCGAAGGACAAGCTGGCGCTGGATCTGATCTATATCGAAAACTATTCGGTCTGGATGGATCTGAAGATCATCTTCCAAACGCTGAAAATCATCTTCATGTCGGAATCGACCGAGGGCTTTGACAGCAGCCGTCAGGAGGAGATTCGTGAAACGACCGAAAAGGTAGAAGATTGACCGACCGCCGCACGTCACCGTGCGGCGGTTTGAGCGTGTTGACTTTTCGTCACCACGCTTCGAGGGACAAATCGGGTTTCGCAAAAGCCGCCGTCTTTGTCAAAACCTCCCTTGTCAAAGGGCTTTGCCGCCGAAGCGCGCCCGGTGGGCGAAGCAGCGAGGCAGGAATGAAACGGCAATTCTGCCGTCTTTGTCAAAACCTCCCTTGTCAAAGGGCTTTGTCGCCGAAGCGCGTCCTGTGGACGAAGAAGCGAGGCAGGAATGAAACGGCAATTCTGCCGTCTTTGTCAAAACCTCCCTTGTTAAAGGGAGGGGGACCGCGCTAAAGCGCGGTGGTGGGATTCAAAACCGCATTTTCTCTTGCGGTTTTCCATTTTGCTTTGGTTTTATTCTGCCGTCAATCCGAGGATGTCGTCCGCCGAAAGATCGGGCTGGAGCGCCAGATTGATCCCAAGCGCCAGAAGCTGACTGCCGTGGCGCACCATGGCGTCGATCTCGCGGGGCGTCACCATCATGCCGGCGGCGGAGTCCGTTTGACAGAGCGCGGCGGCGTCCACAACGGTCGGGATGCCGACGGCAATGACCGGCACACCCAGTCGGGCGGCGCTGAGCTCCTTGCGGGCATTCTGCACGCCGGAGCCGGGAGAGATGCCGCTGTCGGCAAGCTGTATCGTGCAGCCCAGCCGGTTCGGGTCGCCCGCCGCCAGCGCGTCTATGGCGATCACCGCCGCCGGTTTGACCGTTTCACATACGGCGCTGCTCAGCTCTGCCGTTTCGACGCCGGTTTTTCCGGTCACACCGGTCTGGATCACGCTGACCGTCCGCAGGGAACCAAGGGAGAGGGCGCTTGCCAGCTTTTGCGGGATATGGCGTGTGGGGAAGATTTGATCCGCCGTCAGCGGACCGAGTGCGTCGGGCGTGATGGCACGGTTCCCAAGCCCGATCACCAGTACGCTGCCTTCTTTCGGAAGCAGGCGGCTCACCTCGTTTGCCAAACACTCCGCCGCCTGCTGCGGCGACTGGGTGCCGTAAGAAAGCGAGGGTAAGGAGAGTGTGACATAGCTTCCTTCCGGCTTTTCCATGGCGGCAGCCGCGTCGGAACCGGTGATCTTGATCCGGTCGACCTCGATCTCGCCGCAAATCTCCTTGCTTCGCGTGACCCCTGCGGGCAGGCTTTCACCCGCAAAATCCGCCCGTTCCATTGCCAGATCGGTGCGTGGACCGTTCATTTTGCTTCCCTCCGCCCTGTTATTTTGGAAAATTAGGAAAAAACACTTGCTTTTTCCCCGCAAAACAGTTATAATATATCGCGGCGCCGTGCGGACGCTTCGTGTCTGCGTCCGAATGGCTGTGAGAGTTAGTGTGCGCGCAAAACGCCGCATTATGTGAAGGAGGTGCCGGTATGCCGAATATTAAATCTGCGAAGAAGCGTGTCCGCGTGATCGAGACAAAGACGATGCGGAATAAGGCGATCAAGTCGAACTTAAAGACCGCGATCAAGAAGGCAGACGCTGCGGTCGCTGCCAATGCAGCCGATAAGGAAGCGGTCGTCCGTCAGGCGATCAAAACGCTGGATCAGGCGGGAGCAAAGGGACTCTACCATAAAAACGCAGTGGCGAGGAAAAAATCGCAGCTGGCGAAGAAACTGGCAAAGTAAACCGGTTTCACCTTTGTTTCGCACATTCAACCTCTGCGAAACATCAGTCGGTCAAAAAAGGGAGGCGCTTTGTCAAAAAAGCGGCTCCCATCGTTTATATCTGGGGGGAATGGATCATGCGGTTTCGGGGAAAGGTAGCAGTCTGGTTTTATCTTTTGATCCTGTTTGTGGCGGCAGTCTGCGTCCCGATTTTGATCGTCAGCATATGGGTCGACCCAAGTCTGCTCGGCGCTATATCGATCTCGGTCACGTTTGTTTTAATCGAATCGTTCTGCCTGTCGATCGTTTTCCGCAATTATCTTGAATTGGGGGAGGACACGCTGCGGATCGTGTTCGGGGTCATCGAGAAGCGGATCCCTTATCGTGAGATCATCACACTCTCCAAAACCAAAGACCCGTCTTCCTCTCTTGCCGCCTCGCTTGACCGGATCAAGATCAGGAGAAAGGGCAAGGCGGAGGTCATGGTGGCGGTCGTGGATCAGGACGGCTTTTTGCGGGAGATGAAAGCCCGCTGTCCCGCGATCACGGTATAATATCCACAAAGTGGATATTATATTTTGATTGCCGGCGCCTCGCCGTTTGCGCTTTAAGCGCTGCACGGCAACCGGCTTTGGATGGCAAATACCATTCACTGCGTTCATGGT
>CANQKG010000206.1 GCA_947624425.1 uncultured Clostridia bacterium
TCCCTTCAGGCATTGGAAAATGGCGGAATGCTCACTGTCCACCGGATAGATGGGCACGCCGTTTTCCTTTGCTTTCTGCATGACAAGCTGTCCGCCTGCCACCAGTGTTTCCTTATTGGCAAGCGCCAATTCCTTTTTCGCCTCGATTGCCGCCAGCGTCGGCCGCAGGCCGATCATGCCGACCACCGCGTTGAGCACGATATCCGCATCGGGAAAAGCCGCCGCTTCGCAAAGCCCTTCCTCCCCCGTCACCACCCGGATCGGCAGATCGCGCAAACGCTCTGCCAATGCCGGATAAAATTCACGGTCATAAACACAGACAAGCGAGGGACAAAATTCCCGCGCCTGCTGTTCTAATAAAGCAATATTTCTTCGGGCTGCCAGCGCCGCCACCGGCATACGGTGAGCGCGCGCCACCTCCAGCGTTTGGGCGCCGATCGAGCCGGTGGAGCCCAGCAAGGATAATCGTTTCATACTACCGTCCTTTACGAAATCAGCGGAAATACCTGCTGCACCATATAGATAAAAGGCGCTACCAGCAAAACACTGTCAAACCGATCCAAAATCCCGCCGTGTCCCGGCAGGATGTCGCCGAAATCCTTAATGCCGCGCTGCCGTTTGACAAAAGAGGCCAGCAAATCCCCCAGAATTGCCAACAGCGCGCCGATGATCCCCACTAAGATCAGCAGCAGATAGGACAGGTGATGCTCTCCGCTGCGGATCGCGGCATAGATAAGCCCGACCAGCAGGCAGCAGATGACATTGAACACCGCGCCGCCGATAGCGCCCTCCACCGTTTTTTTCGGGCTGATTTCGGGCGCCAGCTTATGCTTTCCGAAAGCGCGTCCCACAAAGTACGCGCCCGCATCGGAAAGCCAGGCACAGGCAAAGGTAATCATGATATAAAACAGTCCGTTTCCCGTAGAATCGTACCGCATATAAAGCAAAGTGGAAAAGGAAAACGGAATCAAAACCGAAAGAGAAAGCGGCACACAGATCTGCTCCAGCTTTACGGTATGATAATGCCGCAGTGTGATAAGCGCCATCAAAAGCAAAAAGACGGGAACCGCAATATAGCCGAAGGTCGTGAGCCCAAACTGCCGCCGGACAAAGGGCAGACAGCCGGCAAAAATCAGGCAGAGAAGGGTGACCGAGAGATACTCGGAATATTTTGTGGCGACCAGTATCTCATAAACTCCCATAACCGAAACCACGGCAACCGCAATATCCATCAGAAGAGTTTGATGAAAAATCAGTACAAGGATCAAAATCGGCAAGCCGATTCCCGCTGTAAGCAGCCTTTGTCTCATTCTGCGCCTCCAAACCGCCGGTTGCGTTTTTGGAACTCCCTGATCGCATTGTCCAGCATTTTTTCCGAAAAATCGGGCCACAGTGTATCCATAAACACATACTCGGCATACGCCGTTTGCCAAAGCATGAAGTTAGAAAGCCGGTATTCCCCGCTCGGGCGGATCAAAAGATCCACATCGGGCTGTCCCGCCGTATAAAGATGCGCCGCCACGGTCGATTCGTCGATCTGCTCCGGCAAAAGCGTGCCGCTTTTCACCTCGGCGGCGATCTTCTGCATCGCCTGTGCCAGCTCCCGCCTGCCGCCGTAGTTGATCGCAATATTCACGGTCAGCCCGGTGGCGTTCTCGGACAGCTTTTCGGCATGATCCATCATCTGCCGCATTTCCTCGCTGAAAGCCGAGAGGTCGCCGATAAAATGGGTCTTGATATTCAGTTTCACATAGCTTTCGGCGTCCCGCAGATAATCCATCATCAGTTCGAGAATGGTATCCACTTCCTTTTGCGGACGCTTCCAGTTTTCGGTGGAAAAGGCATACACGGTCAGATAACGCACGCCGATCCGATTGCAGTACTCCGCGATCCGGCGGAACGTCTTAGCGCCAACCGAATGCCCGGCATACCGCGGCAGTCCGCGCAGCTTTGCCCAGCGGCCGTTGCCGTCCATGATGATACCGATATGCTGCGGGATCAACTGATCTGCCATTTAGCCCGTCACCCCTTTTTGTCAGAGAGAAAGGATCTCCTTCTCCTTGCTGTCGCAAAGCTGATCGACCTCTTTGCAATACCGGTCGGTCAGGTTTTGCACCGACTTCTCGCCGTCCTTCTGATCGTCCTCGGTGATATCGCCGTTCTTTTTCATGACTTTGAGGGCGTCGAGCGCGTCATGCCGGTGGTTCCGGACGGACACCTTCGCCTTTTCCGCCATTTTCCGAACGCTTTTGACCAGCTCTTTCCGGCGTTCCTCGGTCGGCTGCGGGAATGCCAAGCGAATCACCTTGCCGTCGTTGGTCGGATTGATACCCAAATCGGAAGCAAGGATTGCCTTTTCGATCGACTTCAAGGTTGAGATATCCCACGGCTGGATCACCAGTACCCGCGCCTCATGCACCGAGATCGCCGCCATCTGCGGGATCGGCGTCGGCGCGCCGTAATAATCCACCATGATCCGGTTGAGCAGCGCAGGCTGCGCGCGCCCGGCACGGATGGTGGCAAACTCATTCCCCAATGCCTCGATGGTTTTCTGCATTTTTGCTTCGGTGTTTTTTAACAGTTCCTTCATGATGCGTACTCCTTTCTCAAGCTGTGACCAGTGTGCCGATCGGCTCGCCCTTTACGGCA
>CANQKG010000207.1 GCA_947624425.1 uncultured Clostridia bacterium
GGTCGAAGATCGGTTTGGCGATGTTCTGCCCGGCATGAAATGGCTCAACATGGGCGGCGGACACCACATCACCCGCCCCGGCTATGATATGCCCCGCCTGCTGCGGTGCATCCGGCACGCGCAGGAGCAGTTTGGTACAAAGGTCTATTTAGAGCCGGGCGAAGCCTGCGCCCTAAACGCCGGATATCTTGCCACACGGGTATTGGAAACCGTACAAAGCGGCGGGATTCACACCGCCATAATGGATACCAGCGCCGCCTGCCATATGCCCGATGTGCTGGAGACACCTTATCGTCCGCCGCTTTATCAGGAGGGAGAGGGCGAGCTCCGGCGGCTGGGTGGTATGACCTGCCTTGCCGGTGATGTGATCGGCGATTACCGCTTTGACCGTCCGCCCGAGACCGGCGATCTGCTGCTGTTCGGCGATATGGCGATCTACACCGCCTGCAAAAACAATACCTTCAACGGTATGCCGCTGCCGTCTATCTATCTATTGCAGGAAGACGGCAGGCTGCGGCTGTTAAAGCAATTCGGCTATCGGGACTTCCGGAGCCGGTTGGGGTCATAAACACAAAAATCCACCCGCATAGCGGGTGGATTTTTGTGTTACAAATAGCTTTCCTTCCGGTTGGCGGTTTGGCGGAGATGATCCCCCAGCGCGGTCATACAAAGCAGGGTGGTCACCAGAAAAACGCCGGGGATCAAAATGATCCACCAGCCGCCGGTGGTCAGCGCGTTTTCGGAGAGGGAGAGCATACTCCCCCATGAGATCACCTCGGGCGGCAGACCAAGCCCCAGAAAGCTGAGGGTCGATTCCATGACGATGGCGTTGCGGACATTCATCACCGCCATAAACATGATCGACGGGATAAAATTCGGCGTCAGGTGGTTTTTGAGGATATGGAAAAATCCGCCGCCCATGCACCGCGCTGCGATCACATACTCGCTGTTTCGCAGCTGCCGCACCTCGGTGCGGACAACCTTCATCATGCTCATCCAGCCGGTCAGCCCGATCACCAGCGAGATGCCGAATACCCCCGGCTTGCCGAGGATCGCCTGAATCAGAATGACCAAAAGCAGGGACGGAATACTGAACAGCAGATCGACGCCCCGCGTGATCACGCGGTCAAGCCGGTCGGGCGCCAGACCGCTCAGCCCGCCCAGCAATATCGCGATCAGGGTGGACAACGCGGCGGAAAGCAGGCCGATCACCAGCGAAATACGCCCGCCGTACCAGATCATCGAGAAGACGTCCCGCCCCATGGTATCGGTGCCGAACCAGAACTCCCGATCCGGCGGATGAGTGTGATGAAAAAGATCCAGATAGGTCGGGTCCTTTGTCATGATAAGCTCACAGCACAGGCATCCGAGCAGGATCAACGCCAGCAGCGCCGCCGCGAAGATCGGTCTGCCCCGCACCCGCTTTGGCTTTGGCGAAGCGGGTAGTACCTCCCGTATGCCGACAAGGGTGAAGTCATCTGTCACGGGGCGTCACCTCCTTTGCCCTGATCCGCGGGTCGATCCGCTCACTGACCGTCTGCGCCAGCATATTGCAGAAAATCACGATCACGCCGGTCAGCAGGCAAAGCACCGTCATCAGGTTATAATCCCGGTACCGGGCGCTTTCATAGACCAATGTGCCGATCCCGGGATAGGAAAAGACCGTTTCCACAATATAAGTCCCGCCCAGAATATGCGGCGTCGCGAGCGCCATGATGCTCAGATAGGAAGGCAGGATGTTCGGCAGGCAGTGGCAAAACAAGATGCGCACCCTGCCGCAGCCCTTCGATTTTGCAAGGAGGACATAGTCCGACCGCACTTCCTCGAGCAGCTTGTTCCGGATCATATAGGCATAGTACCACAGATGTCCTATTACCACCACGATAAGGGGCAGGATCAGGTGAACGGCGCGATCTGCCATTCCGCCGCCCGTACCGACCGAATAGGCGCCGCCGCTCGGCAGCAGGCGGAGCCAAACGGCGAAAATCAAGATCAACAGGAGGGAGAGCCAGAACTCGGGAATACAGCTTATCACCGTACCCGCCCGACAGACTGCCCGATCCAAAAGGCGGTTTTCCTGCCACGCGCAAACGATACCGAGCAGCAGCGCCAGCCCGAAGATGAGCAGGAAGCCGATCCCGCCGAGAAGCAGCGTGTTCCCGATCCGCCCGCCGATGACTTCTTTCACATCGGTTTTATACTGATAGGAAATGCCGAGATCTCCCCGCAGCGCGTTTTGAAGCCAGCGGACATACTGGACATAGATCGGGCGGTCAAGCCCGAGCCGATGCTCCGCCTGCTCACGCTCTGCCATGCTCATTTTCTCCACCCGCTCGCCGTAATAGGAGCGCAGCGGGTCGCCCGGCGTTAAGCGGGCGATATAGAATACCGCAAGGGAGAGCAGAAAAATGCTGAGCAAAAACGCGAGTATCTTTTTCCCGTAATAGATCATCCTTCCGCCTCCCTGACAAAATGCTCATCGTTTACCCTTGTCCACCGTCCCGCCGTCCCGTATACCGCCTGTACCGGCGGTCTTTTTTTCTGCCTGACCGGATCGGGCGCCGGAACGGCGGAAAGCAGCGCCTTGGTATAAGGGTGTATGGGAGCGGA
>CANQKG010000208.1 GCA_947624425.1 uncultured Clostridia bacterium
GGAGGCGGCGACGATCGGCATCCATTTTTGCACATACTGCTTTGCCGTATCGCTCTTTTGGCAGAACAGATCCAGATACTTCTCCGCCGCGTCCTCCTTGCCGTCGAGCATGAACAGCATATAGGTGCGCGCGGCGTCCGCGGCGGCGTTGCCCTGGGTGGCGTGCGACCAGTCGAGAATAAAGGGCGTACCGTCGTCCGAGATGATGATATTGCTGGGGTTAAAGTCCCCATGGCAAACCTTATTGTGGTTCGGCATCGCCTCGAGACGGGTATGAAGCTCATACCGGGTGGTCGCATCGAAGGTGGTCTGGGAGATCTTCCCCTGCATCTTATCCTTGAGCTTATTGAGCATCGGCGCTCTCTGCCGGTGTACCTCCAGCTGGAGATCCACAAACAAATTCAGATATTCGTCAAACCGGTCGGGATTTTCCTCCATCAGAACCGCCAGCGTTTTCCCGCTGATAAACTGGTTGACGATCGACCATTTCCCCTCGATCTTGGTCACCTCAAGCAGCTTCGGGATCGAAAGATTTGTTTCCTCCACCCGTGCCTGATTGAGCGCTTCGTTGAGCACCATTGCCTTGGAATAGTCCTCATTGAACACCTTGATGGTGCAGTCGCCGTCCTTATAGATCGTCTTGTCGGGACGCTCTGCCAAAATCCTTTCAAATTTCATCTTCTCTCACTCCTTATGCGCCGTAGTAGGCGTCCAGATAAAGCTGTTTGATCTCGCTCATCAGCGGATACCGCGGGTTTGCACCGGTACACTGATCGTTAAACGCCGCTTCCACCATCTCATCCAGCGTTTCGAGGAAATAGCTTTCCTCCACGCCGTAATCCCGAATGGTCGGCTTGATCTCGATCGCCGCTTTCAGCTCCTCCAGCTTCTCGATCAGCTGATCGAATACCTGCTGATCGTCCCCGGTCAGACCGACAAAGCGGCCGATCTCGGCGTATCTTGCCAATGCGTGCGGGTACTGATACTGAGAGAAGGTCCCCATTTTGGTCGGGCAGTCGGTGGCGTTATACTTCATCACGCGGGTCAGCAGTACCGCGTTGGCAATGCCGTGCGGCAGGTGATGATAAGCGCCCAGCTTATGCGCCATCGAATGGTTGAGCCCCAGAAATGCGTTGGCAAACGCCATACCGGCAAGGCAGGAAGCGTCCGCCATTTTATTTCTGGCTTCGATATCGGTGCTGCCGTCACGGTAGGCGCGGGGCAGATACTCGAACACGCTTTTGATCGCCTTGAGCGCCAGCCCGTCGGTATAATCCGACGCCATAACGGATACATACGCCTCCAGCGCGTGGGTCATGACGTCAATACCGGAAGCGCAGGTCAGCCCTTTCGGCTGGCTCATCATATTGTCGGTGTCGATGATCGCCATGTTCGGCATCAGCTCGTAATCGGCAAGAGGCCATTTGATACCGGTGTTCTGGTCGGTGATGACCGCGAAAGGCGTCACCTCGCTGCCGGTGCCGGAGGAAGTCGGGATCGCCACAAAATAGGCTTTCTCCCCCATCTTCGGGAAGGTGTAGACCCGCTTGCGGATATCGACAAAGACCATCGCCATATCCTCGAAATCCACATCGGGATGCTCATACAGCACCCACATGATCTTAGCGGCGTCCATGGCCGAGCCGCCGCCCATGGCAATGATGCAGTCCGGCTCGAAGGAGCGCATCTGCTCGGCGCCTGCCTCGGCGCTTTTCAGGGTCGGATCGGGTTCGACGTCGTAGAAGCAGGTGTGGCGAATGCCCATCTCGTCCAGCTTATCCTCCACCGGCTTTGTATACCCGTTTTTATAGAGGAAATTATCGGTGACGATGAACGCCCGCTTCTTTTTCATCACGGTGCCGAGCTCGTCTAAAGCGACCGGCATACAGCCCTTTTTAAAATAGACCTTTTCCGGTGTTCTGAACCAGAGCATATTCTCTCTCCTCTCGGCGACGGTTTTGATGTTCATCAGGTGCTTGATCCCCACATTGTCCGAAACGGAGTTGCCGCCCCAGGAGCCGCAGCCCAGTGTCAAAGAGGGAGCAAGCCGGAAGTTGTAGAGATCGCCGATCCCGCCGAAGGAGGACGGGGTGTTAAGGAGAATACGGCAGGTTTTCATCCGGGCGCCGAAGCGGTCGAGCTTATCCTGCGCGGTCACCGGATCAAGATAGACCGAAGCGGTATGCCCATAGCCGCCGTCCTCGATCAGACGCTCCGCCTTATCGAGCGCTTCATCGAAATCCGCAACCCGATACATCGCCAGCACCGGCGAGAGCTTTTCGTGAGCAAATTCCTCGCTCAATTCGACGCTTTCCACCTCGCCGATCAGGATTTTGGTGTGCTCCGGTACCGTGATGCCGGACAGTTCCGCGATTTTTTCCGCCGACTGTCCGACGATCCGTGCGTTGAGCGAGCCGTTGATGATCATGGTGCGGCGCACCTTGTTGATCTCGTCGCCGGCAAGGAAGCAGCAGCCGCGTTTTTTAAACTCCGCCTTTACCTCGTCATAGATCGCCTGATCGACCAAAACCGATTGCTCCGATGCGCAGATCATGCCGTTATCGAAGGTTTTGGAGTGAATGATCGAATTGACCGCCATA
>CANQKG010000209.1 GCA_947624425.1 uncultured Clostridia bacterium
GAAAAGCTGCGCTCCAGCTTCCGCGTTTTTTGGCGGGTCGGGGCGCCTATCTTTGCTGCGACGTGTCCTGTCTGCAAAAGTGCCGAAAAACGCGGAAGCTGGAGCGCAGCTTTTCCTGCCAAATTCCGGATGAGGTATACGACGGTCTGGAAGCGCAGCTTCTATCGGAAAAGGAGGCGGCGTCTGTTGCGGCAAAGTAAAACAGCAGGCACGCTTGGGCTGTGCCGGCGGGCAGGCAAGCTGGTACAGGGCTTCGATGCGGTGCGCAGAACACTGGATGCAAAAGAAGCGCACCTGATCGTACTGGCGGGCGACCTGTCGGAGAAAACAGCGAAAGAGATCCGCTTTTTTGCGCAGCGGGCGCAGGTTCCCCTGCTGCGGATCGGGGACGGCATGGACGATCTTGCCGGACGGTTCGGAAAACGGACGGGCGTATTCGCCGTAACGGATGAGCAGCTTGCAAGGGCGGTTTCAAAAAGCGTCGGTGCAGGGGAACGATCGGAGGGAGGCAACGAGTTATGAATGTGAAGTATAAAGTGAGCGAGGTTGCAAAAGATTTGAATATACCGGGCAAGGAGGTTATCGCTCTGCTCGGGAAATATGTGGAAACGCCGAAAAAGAGCGTCACCGCCCTGACGGAGGAAGAGCTCGATATCGTGTTTGACTTTTTCACCCAGCAAAACCAGGTGGAGAGCTTTGACCCGTATTTTGCGTCGGGTGTGAAGAAAAAGCCCGCCAAGCCGAAGAAGGAAGCGGCAAAGGAGAAACCGGCGGAGCCAAAACCGGAACCGAAGCCGAAGGCGGAACCGGAGCCGAAACCGGAGCCGAAGCCGGAAGCAAAGGCAGAGCCTGCGGTGAGAAAGCCGCAGCCCGCCGTTTTCGAGCCGAAGATCGTGTCCCGCGCGGCGGAGCAGCCCCGTCCCGCACCCCGTACACAGGGGAGCGCGCCGCGGCAGGAGGCGCCTCACCGCGGGGAGCAGCCTCGCCGGGACGAGCGGATGAGCTTCCGGGATCGGGAACGGGAGCGGGCAAAGGAGCAGAAGAAGGCGGCGAAGCTCAACCGTGCGCCGACCGCCGCACAGCGGATCGCCATGCAGTCGGCAGAGGCGGCGAACAATCCCGCGCTTCCCAAGGAGCGCACCGTCCGCCATGTGGACACCCGCGCCGCCAATGTGGATCTGGACAAATACAACGAGCGGTACGAAAGCATTGCACCTCAGTCCAAGATGCCGCGGGACAATGTGATGCGGAAGCAGAAGATCAATCAGAAATCGCATCAGCGCGCCCGTCATCAGGGCAAGCGGGAGACAGAGGCGCAAAAGCTCCAGCGTCTGGCGCTGGAACGCGCCCGGAAAAAGCAGCTTGAGGTCGCGATCCCGGACGAGATCGTGGTGTCCGAGCTGGCAAGCCGCCTGAAGGTGACGGCAAGCGAGGTCATCAAAAAGCTGATGGGGCTGGGCGTCATGGCGGCGCTCAATCAGACGATCGATTTTGATACCGCTTCGCTGGTCGCGGAGGAACTGGGCGCCAAGGTGGAGCGCGAGGTGGTCGTGACCATCGAGGAACGGCTGATCGACGACAGCGAGGACAAGGCGGAGAATTTGGAGCCGCGCTGCCCGGTCGTGGTGGTCATGGGACACGTCGACCACGGCAAGACCTCGCTGCTGGATAAGATCCGCCATTCCGCCGTGACCGAAACTGAGGCGGGCGGCATCACCCAGCATATCGGCGCCTATCAGGTGGAGACCGGCGGACATCTGATCACCTTTTTGGATACGCCGGGACATGAGGCGTTCACCGCCATGCGTGCGCGGGGCGCGAACGTGACCGATATCGCCATTCTGGTGGTGGCCGCCGACGACGGTATCATGCCCCAAACGGTGGAATCCATCAACCATGCCAAGGCGGCGGGCGTCACCGTGATCGTGGCGATCAATAAGATCGATAAGCCGGACGCCGATCCCAATCGGGTGCTGCAGCAGCTCACCGAGTATGAATTGGTACCGGAGGAATGGGGCGGCGACACCATCTGCTGTCCCGTGTCGGCTTTGACCGGCGAGGGGATCGAAAATCTTTTGGAAATGGTGCATCTGGTCAGCGAGGTCAAGGACTTGAAGGCCAATCCCAATCGGCAGGCAAAGGGTACCGTGATCGAAGCGCGGCTGGATAAAGGACGCGGACCGGTTGCGACCCTGCTGGTGCAAAACGGCACACTCCACAGCGGGGACGTGCTGATCGCCGGTACATCGGTCGGGCGTGTCCGCACCATGACCGATTACCGCGGGCAGTCGGTCAAGGACGCCGGACCCTCCACTCCGGTCGAGATCACCGGTCTGGCGGAGGTGCCTGCGGCAGGCGATACCTTCAGCGCGGTTGCGGATGAACGGCTTGCCCGCACGCTGGTGGAGCAGCGGAAGCATGAGATGAAGGAGGAGCAGTTCAGCAAGTTCAGGAAAGTCACGCTGGATAATCTCTTCAACCAGATCGAGGAGGGCGAACGGAAGGATCTGCCCATCATTGTCAAAGCGGACGTACAGGGCTCGGTCGAGGCGGTCAAGCAGTCGCTGGAGAAGCTGTCG
>CANQKG010000210.1 GCA_947624425.1 uncultured Clostridia bacterium
TGGTGGCGTCGGTTTCTCCGGCGGATTTCGGCTCCGGCGCCTTTGACGGCTTTTCGTTTCAGCGCCGTCTGGAGTATTCTGCCGACCGGCTGGGAAAAGGGCTTGCCCCCGCCGTCACGGTGGGCGCGTTTCTCGATCATCGACCGGAGTTTGCTCCTAAAAAGGTCACGCCCAGCTATCCGCGCGGCGTGACGGCATTTGACCCTGATGCGCTCTTTCCTCCTTTTGTCACCGAAATGATGCGGGAGGGACTGCGGCAGTTTGACAGAAAGCTGCATGGCTTTTGCGATCCGGACGCAGTGCTGACAGGTCCCGAAACCCGCACCTCGTCACCGGTCAGTATCCCGCGGGACGAGCTTTGTCAGGCGGCGGGTATCGCCGGACTCTATCCCTGCGGGGAAGGACCCGGTAAAGCGGGCGGGATCATGAGCGCCGCCGTGGACGGGCTTCGTGTTGCCGAATCGATCATGAAGCGCTATGCACCCAAAAAGTAAAACCGGAGCGAAGGAAAACTTCACCCCGGTTTCGGACAAAAAATATCGGGATAAAGCTTGCTTTATCCCGACGTGGTGGAGACAAATGGACTTGAACCATCGACCCCCTGCATGTCAAGCAGGTACTCTAACCAGCTGAGCTATGCCTCCGCAACAAGATGTATTATATCACAGCATTTTTTCTTTGTAAAGAGAAAATTTAATTTTTAAGGGAGGAATTGTATGAAACGCAAGAACTATCTTGACTGGGACGCCTACTTTATGGGGATCGCCTTGCTCTCCGCCGAACGGAGCAAGGACGATTCCACACAGGTCGGCGCCTGCATCGTGGACGACAATAAGAAGATCCTTTCGGTCGGCTATAACGGAATGCCGACCGGCTGCAGCGACGACCGCATGCCATGGAGCAGAGAGGGCGAGCCGCTTCATACCAAGTACCTCTATGTCTGCCATGCGGAGCTTAATGCCATTCTCAACAGCGGCGGGCAAAGCCTGCAGGGTGCGAGGCTGTATGTCACGCTGTTTCCCTGCAACGAGTGCGTGAAAGCCATCATTCAAAGCGGGATTCGGGAGATCATCTATCTTTCGGACAAGTACTGCGATACGGTGGAGAACACGGCGGCAAAAATGATGCTGGATATGGTGGGAATCAGCTATCGGGCATACACGCCTTCCTCGCATGAGGTCGTTTTGTCGCTGTAAATCAGTAAAAGTGTGAAAAACCTCTTGCGCCTATGGAAAAATAATAGTATAATAATGGTATCTTAGATGATCCCGCAGGGCATCAAACTGAAAGGAGAGTACATAGATGAACTATTCAAGAGAAGTAGAGAAGATGTGTCCCCTTATCAAGGGTACCGATCACGGTCCCGCACCGATTCCCGAAGAGGGTAAGTGGGTACAGGCAAGGGAGATCAAGGATATCTCCGGTCTGACGCACGGCATCGGCTGGTGTGCGCCGCAGCAGGGCGGCTGCAAGCTGACCCTCAACGTTAAGGAAGGGATCATCGAGGAAGCGCTGGTGGAAACGATCGGCTGCTCCGGTATGACCCACTCTGCCGCCATGGCGTCCGAGATTCTGATCGGCAAGACCATTTTGGAAGCGCTGAATACCGACCTGGTCTGTGACGCGATCAACACCGCCATGCGGGAGCTGTTTTTGCAGATCGTTTACGGTCGTACCCAGACCGCTTTTTCCGAAGACGGGCTTCCCATCGGCGCCGGTCTGGAGGATTTGGGCAAGGGGCTGCGTTCGCAGACTGGTACTACCTATGCGACCCGCGCGAAGGGACCGCGCTATCTCGAACTTGCCGAGGGCTATATCACCAAGGTCGCAGTGGATGAGAACGATACGATCATCGGTTACAAGTTTGTACATCTCGGCAAAATGATGGATATGATCAAAAAGGGCATGGACGCCAATGAAGCGGTCGAGAAGGCAAGCGGTCAGTACGGCCGCGTGGACGACGCCGTGAAACTGATCGATCCCCGCGAAGAATAATCGGGTGTTCTGAAGGAGGTAGACGAAATGGCTTTGTTTGAAAGTTACGAGAGAAGAATTGACCAAATCAACGCCGAGCTTGCGAAGCACGGCATTTCCTCCATTGAGGAGGCGCGCGCGATCTGCGAGGAGAAGGGCGTTGACGCGTATAATATCGTCAAGGGCGTTCAGCCGATCTGCTTTGAAAACGCCTGCTGGGCTTATACCGTGGGCTGCGCGATCGCGATCAAGGACAATGTGAAGTCGGCGGCGGAGGCTGCCGAGAAGATCGGCGTCGGCCTGCAGTCCTTCTGCATTCCCGGGTCGGTCGCGGACGACCGGAAGGTCGGTCTCGGTCATGGCAACCTCGGCGCTATGCTCCTGCGGGAGGAAACCAAGTGCTTTGCTTTCCTCGCAGGGCATGAGTCCTTTGCGGCGGCAGAGGGTGCAATCGGTCTGGCAAAGAGCGCCAACAGGGCGCGGAAGGAGCCGCTGCGGGCCATCCTCAACGGACTTGGCAAGGATGCGGCGCAGATCATCTCCCGGATCAAC
>CANQKG010000211.1 GCA_947624425.1 uncultured Clostridia bacterium
TTTAACCTTTCGATCGCCGACCCCAATGTGCCGGCCGTCATGATCGGCGTGGACCGGAAGACCAATTCGGACATCCGGCGGACGCTGGATCGGCTCAACCGGTACGGCGTGGACACGCTGCTGATCACCAACGATCCGGAGCTGACTTCCTGCGCAAATGCGGCTCTGCTTTTGCCTGAGTGGTGCAACCATATTTCGGGGAGCTTTGCCGCCACCATCGTCAGCCAGCTTTTCGCCTGCGAGGTCGCTTGCTGCAAGGGGATCGACCCCGATGCGGGGGAACAGTAAGTCTTTTGCAATTTTTGTTTGACAAGTGGAATGGCAAGTGATATAATAAGGTATTCTATTTGATTTTCGCCTCGCTCACGCGGGGCAACCGGTGTTTTCCGTGATCCGCAACGGAGGGTTTTAATTTGTGTAAAAAAGCCGAGGATCTGTCCGCTTTGTCCGATTTGCAGCTTCTTTCCATGATCCTGCGCCGGGACGATGCGATGCGCGCACTGCTGATGCGGTACCTGCCGACGGTGCGGCGGTGGGTGGTGCGACTCGGCATACCGTCCGGGGAACGGGAGGACGCCTGCCAGGAAGGCCTGATGGCGGTGGTGGACGCCGCCCGGCATTACACGGCGCAAAAGGGCGTCAGCTTCGGCGCCTATGCCGGGGTGTGCGTGAAAAACCGGATCATCAGCTTCAAGCGGGAGCGGGACGCCGTTTCGCAGGGAACGGTTGCCGATTTGGAGCCGCTTGCGGCGGATCAGTCCGCGCAGCCGGAGGAAACGGCGCTGCGCCGCGCCCAGATTGACGCGGTCAGGAAGGCGGCCGCGGTGCGCCTGACGGCCAGAGAGCGGCAGGTGCTTTTGCTGTTGATGGAAGGGTACCGGTACAGCGAGATCGCGGAACAAACCAAAACGACCGTGAAATCGGTCAACAACACCATGCAGCGGGTGCGGAAGAAGCTGCGGCAGTATCAATGACCCGATAGCTTAAAGGAAAGCGTTTGTAAGAAAGATACCGGTGCAAGTCCGGTTCGGGTGAATATTTTTCTAAGAGAGGTAAATCCCAATGTACGAAGACAAGACCCTGACCTGTAAAGAATGTGGGAACGAGTTTGTGTTCACCGCCGGCGAGCAGGAGTTCTACGCTGAGAAAGGCTTTGTGAACGAGCCGCAGCGCTGCAAGCCCTGCCGTGACGCCCGGAAGAACGCCGCCAGAGCAGATCGCGAGATGTTTGAGGCAACCTGCGCGTCCTGCGGCGGTGTGGCTCGCGTTCCGTTCCGTCCCCGCGAAGACCGCCCGGTGTATTGCAGCGAGTGCTTTGCGAAAATGAGAGAGGAAGGCTGACGGTTCTTTGCCGCCGGTCTGTTAGAGGCTGTTTCTACTTAGAGATCGATCATCATACCGGCTTTTCCGATCCGTTTCATATTCCGGTCAAATAAAAATCCACCCGTGTATGGGTGGATTTTTATTTGTGCGCTTTATATGGCAAAACGGAGGATGCCGAGCAAAAGCAGGTGCGCCGGGTAAAAGAAATAGAAAAACCACTTATGAAAGGGCGCTTTGCTGCCGCTTTCGCCGTTATAGAAATGCAACAGCAGCGGTGTGAGCAGTACGCCGCACTGAAAGAGTACCGTCGGACGAAAGCCCTGTGCGAGCATATGAAAAATGCCGATGGCGGAAAAAAAGCCCCATTTCAGCTTGGGATCCTCCCGGAAGCAGAAAAAGGTAAGCGCAAAGAGGATATTGTAATACGACCAGTCGCCGTAGCGGGCAAGGAAGCACAAAGGCAAAAGCAGCAGGATCCTACACCAGACCGGCAGCTTCCGCCGATCCCAGACCCAAAGGGCGATCAGGCTCAAAAACAGGGTATGGAGCACCCCAAACGCCGGCAGGAGAACCACCGCCTTCCCGCCCCATGTGAACAGGCTCAGACCGACGGCAGGCACTTTCTCTGCCGGGCAGAGGAAAACGGGCAGCCTGCCGTACTCAAAATAGCAAAAAGGCACCCAGGAAAGCAGGGAAAAGAGGAACAGCCGCAGGGCGTATCGCTTGACGCTGCGGGTGTGCCGGTACCCTTCCGCCAGAAAAAACGCCATGGTCGGCCCTGTCAGCCGCCCGACAAGGTGCATCAGCTGCCCCGCAGCCGAAGCGAGCGGGACAAACGCCCAGGCAATATGGTCGATCACCATGGCGGCGATGACGATGTATTTGATTTGGTTCCGGTTCATAGCACCTTTACATGATCGAGCTTTTCCATGTCCGCCGCGCGGATCTCAAAATCGGTATCCATGTTTTCCCGCAGCCGCTGCGGATGGATCGACTTCGGGATCACAATCGCGCCCTTTTGCAGGCAGTAGCGGATCGAAAGCTGCGCCACGCTGACCCGATAATCCGCCGCCATTTCCTTGAGCTCGGCGCAGCGGAACACGGCGCCGGTCGCAAGAGGCGAGTATGCCTCGATCCGGATATCCCGCGCTTTGCAGAAGTCCACCGTCTCCTGCTGCGGCCGTCCCGGGAAGAGCGAAAACT
>CANQKG010000212.1 GCA_947624425.1 uncultured Clostridia bacterium
GCCGACGGAATCCGAATCCTCGCCGAACGCCTTGATATCCTGTCCCGACCACCAGCTCATCATACCGGCGCAGCCTGTTTCGGCGGCAAACGCCACCTTGTCCTGAATCAAATAAGCGCCGTTATACAGATAGGTTTCACCGTTCATTTTAATGGTGTTGAGCCCCTTCGGAAACGGCTTGCCGGGATTGGCGCTCATATAGGTGTTATAAAGACCGCTGAAGGTTGCAGCCGGTTTTCCTGCCGGTTTGCCGAAGTAGGGCAATCCGATCCAGATCTGCTCCGGACGGCAGCCGCGATTGATGCTGTCGCGAATCAGGTTCTTCATATGCTCAAACGGAATCTGCGCCAGCACACTGCCGTCGTTGGTCACGTTGGTGTAGGTCATCCAGCTGACATAATCCAGCACCTCAAATTGCGCCGTATCGAGATAGTTTTTATAGTTGGGGCATACCGTGCTGGAAAGCTTCAGCCCTACCCTGTGCAGCTCCTCCGAAAGAGTGGCCAGAAACCGACGGAACGCCTCCAGATTGGCTGCGCCGCCATCGGGATACTCCCAGTCCACATCGACGCCATAGAAGTTGTGCCGCAGCGCAAAAGCGACTACCTCCTTGGCAAAGGTGCGGCGGGTCTCCTCATCCAAAAATATGGTGGAATGACCTGCGTTATTGTTGAGCTTTGTGATCGAGAACCAGAGTCTGGTTTTTCCCTCTGCCAGATGACTGCTGGCACCTTTGAGGCGATCAGTCCACTTCTTCATTAAATCATCCGCCTGCTGCGAATCATACGGATACGAAGTACCGTTCTGGGTGATGACAAAATGACCGGTCGTATCAAAGTTAAAGTTGTTTATCATAATCAGGTCGGTCATGCTGTTGAGCTGTTCCTCGGTGCTGGCAAAGTTCGACCAGCCCTTTTCATACCACTGGTCGCTGGCATAGCCGACATTCATAAACCCGGCGTTCTCACTGCTCGCCTGATAATCGGCGGAAAACCGGTCGATAACCGCTTCCCCTTTGACAGCGTCCACCACCAGCCGGACGGCAGAGGTGGTCACATCCTCGGGCAAAATGCAGTCGCGATCGGTGAGAATATAGTCGTTATCATAGACATTCTCCCAGCTCTCGCCGTTCCAGACCTCGATATGGAAGGTCTGCACCGCGCGGGAAGTCTCATTGAGACGCACACGGTTGATGAGCGTGTCCTCGCCCAAATCAAGCTGGAGCGCGGCGCCCGCTTCGGCCGCCTTCCACTCGGTTCCCGTTTCGTAGAGCTCCGCTCCGTCAGTCGGGGCAGTTCCCGCCGCCCATGAGGTGACGGACAAAAGGGTGGTCAGCAAAAGCGCTGCCGAAAGCAGAATACTGCAGCATCTTTTCTTCATAACGGTTCCTCCTTTGGATTTGACTGCATACTGAGCAAAACGAAAAGAAAAATCGGTATACAATAACAGTATAGCACAGAAAAAGCAAAAACGCAAATGGTCAGATCTGGTTTTTCCGATAGGCAAGATAGCTTTCTAAGATCAGCGTTGCCGCCACCGCGTCCACCGTCTCCTTCCGCTTTTTGCCGCGGGTGTTGGTTTCGTTCATGATCTTATGCGCCTGCACGGTGGTGACCCGCTCGTCCCAGAGGGTCACCGGAACGGTCACCTGCTCCCGCAGTCGGGCTGCAAAGGCGGCGCAAAGCTCCGCCCGCTCCCCTACCGTGCCGTTCATGTTTTTGGGATAGCCGACGACAATTTCGCCGACTTTCTCCTTTTCCGCCGCTTCGACCGTCTGCCGCAGAGTTTCCTCCACTTTGTGGGAGCGGATCACCCCGACGGGAGAGGCCAGAAGCTCATGGGGATCGCAGACCGCAAGCCCGGTGCGGGCGTCGCCGTAGTCCACCGCCAGTATCTTCATAACCGCACCTATTCCCACGGGCAAACGCTGCCGACGATCTCGGAGATGTTTTCGATCCCCTGATCGGCGCAGTAATCGGCCAATCCGTCTATGATCTTCACCGGCGCCATCGGGTCGGAAAACGCCGCCGCGCCGACCTGCACCGCCGAAGCGCCCGCCATCATCATCTCGACCGCGTCCTGCCATGTGGCAATGCCGCCCATTCCGACCACCGGTATCTTCACCGCATTTGCCACCTGCCAGACCATACGCACCGCGATGGGGAACACTGCGGGGCCGGACAATCCGCCCACATTGTTGCGGAGGATAGGACGGCGGGTACGCAGGTCGATCCGCATACCCAGCAGCGTGTTAATCAGCGACACCGCGTCCGCGCCGGCGGCTTCCACCGCCTTGGCGATCTCGGTAATGCTGGTGACATTGGGTGACAGCTTTACCATCAGCGGCTTTGTGGTATACCGCCGCACCGCGGCGGTCACCTCGGCAGCCGCCGTACAGGAGGTGCCGAACGCCGCGCCGCCCTGCTTGACATTGGGACAGGAGATATTCAGCTCGATCATATCCACCGCGCTGCCCTCAATCCTGCGGGCAATCTCCTCACAGTCCTCCACGGTATGACCC
>CANQKG010000213.1 GCA_947624425.1 uncultured Clostridia bacterium
ATGGCCTGGAGGCGGCGATTCTGAAGGAGGCCGCAAAGGGGAAGATCATCTTCGGGATCGGCTGCGGACTGCTCACCGTGCTGATCCGGCAGTTCGGCTCCTATCCGGAGGGCGTGTCCTTCTCCATTTTGCTGATGAACCTGCTGGTTCCCTATATCGACGTCTGGACGGCGCCTCGTCCTTTCGGGATGACCCGTGATAAAAAGAAAAAAGAGAAAACAAAAACGGCGGTGGAAGGGGATCAAACCCCGATCCGTCCGCTTCGTGATGTACTGCGCCCGACCGCCGTGCTCTGCGTGGTGGTGGTGCTGATCGCCGACGCGCTGCTTGCCACCTACCGCGTGACTCGGGTGGAGGAGGAAACGGGGCTGACCGAAACGCTGATCTCGGAGCTGACCGTGCTTGTCCCACAGGGGGCGGACTGGGAGGAATTGCAGCCGCCCGCTTCGCCTGAGAATGCCACGATCACCCGCTGCTTCGGCTCTGCGGCAGGGCGTGTCTATGAGGTCGTCACCAAAAGCTATGGCGGCGGCGATCTGACCCTGCTGGTCGGGATCACACCCGAGGGCGTTTCGGGTGTGTCGGTTACCGAAACAAGCGATACGCCGGGGCTTGGCAGCAAGGCGGCTGACGAGGGCTTTTTGTCCCAGTTTGCCGGACGAAAAGGGGAGATCACCGTCGCCAAGAATAAAGCGACGCGGGATTCCGATATTGTTGCCGTCGCAGGCGCTACCATATCTTCACGCGCCGTGACGACCGCTGTAAACGCCGCGCTGGCGGCAGATTCCGAATGGGGAGGTGACGGGGAATGAAAAACCGTGAGATCTTTCTGCGGGGATTGCTGAAGGAAAATCCGGTGCTGGTCATGCTGCTGGGTACTTGTCCCACGCTGGCGGTCACCACCATGGCGCTCAACGGGATCGGCATGGGGCTTGCCACCACCTTTGTGCTGCTTGGCTCGAATGTGGTGATCTCACTGCTCAAACGGGTGATCCCCAAAGAGGTTCGCCTGCCCTGCTATATCGTTATCATCGCCGGGTTCGTCACTCTGGTCGGATTTCTGCTGGAGCGGTATCTGCCCGCGCTGAATCAGGCATTGGGGCTTTTCCTGTCGCTGATCACCGTCAACTGCATTATTCTCGGTCGTGCCGAGATGTTTGCCAGCAAGAATTCGGTCGGGAAATCCGCGCTGGACGCGCTCGGCATGGGCTTTGGCTTTACCCTTGCGCTGTTTTGCATGGGCGCCGTACGGGAGTTGATCGGTGCTGGTACCATCTTCGGGATCGACATCACCTTCGGCGTGCTGGAGCCGATGCTGATCTTTATCCTGCCAGCCGGCGGCTTCTTCGTGTTCGGCTGTCTGATCGCACTGGTCAACCGGCTGACAAAGGGACGCGCCGCCGAACGCCGGAGTCAAGCGGACGGCTGTGCGGGCTGTCCTGCCGCCGGAGCCTGCGGCGGCTGTGAGGAGGTCGCAAAATGAGAGAGATGATGATCATTCTGGTCAGCGCGGTCTTGGTGGATAATTTTGTGCTGACAAAGTTTATGGGGATCTGCCCGTTTCTGGGCGTTTCCAAAAAGGTGGATTCCGCCGCCGGTATGGGGGTGGCGGTCACCTTTGTGATGGTGATGGCGACCTTGTGTACCTATCCGGTCTATACGCTGCTGCTGGTACCGTTCGGGCTTCAGTATCTGAACACCGTTTCGTTTATCCTGATTATTGCACTTTTCGTCCAGCTTGTGGAGATCATTCTGCGCCGCTTTGTGCCGCCGCTCTATCAGGCGCTGGGCATCTATCTGCCGCTGATTACAACCAACTGTGCGGTGCTGGGCGTCACACTGCTCAATATTACCGAGGAGTATACCTTTGCACAGTCGGTGGTCAATGCGCTGGGCGCGGGGATCGGCTTTACCATTGCGCTTTTGCTCTTTGCCGGGGTGCGCCGTCGGTTGGAGGCGGCAAATCCGCCCAAACCGTTTTCGGGTATGCCGATCACGCTGATTTCCGCTGCGATCGTCTCCCTTTCCTTTTTGGGGTTCAGCGGCGTGGTGGAAAATCTGTTCGGATAAGGAAGGCGGGTTAAAATGAACGAATTTGTGATACCGATCCTGATTTTCCTGGCGCTTGCCCTCTTTGCCGGACTGTTTTTGTCGCTGGCGTCCAAGCTGTTTGCCGTCAAGGTGGACACCAGGATCACCGACGCAAGGGAGGCCTTGCCGGGTGCCAACTGCGGCGCCTGCGGCTATGCGGGCTGTGATGAGTATGCCGCGGCGGTCATTCAGGACGAGGCTTCGGTCTCCCTCTGCGTGCCGGGCGGCGCACAGGTCGCGGAGAAGCTGGGGGAGATCACCGGCAGAAAAGCCGAGGCGGTCATACCTCCGGTCGCACGGGTGCTTTGCGGCGGGGACTGCGAGAGTGCCAAGAAAGCATACCAATATCACGGGTTTCAAAGCTGTGCCGCCGCTGCCGGTCTATACGGCGGGGATAAAAGCTGTGCCTACGG